>JBFWJB010000039.1:0-13760 GCA_050253435.1 Rhodospirillaceae bacterium | reverse complement strand
CTTGCGGAGCCCGGTCGAACCCCCTATAAAACGCACCTCGCAACGCTTTGCGGGCGCGTAGCTCAGTTGGTAGAGCAGCTGACTCTTAATCAGCGGGTCCACGGTTCGAGTCCGTGCGCGCCCACCAATTTAAGGCCCTGAAAACACACCGTTTTCAGGGCCTTTTGCTTGGAACGGAATGAGAACTGATTGGGGTTGTCCAACTCTCGAAAAGTTGGATGTCCAACTCATTCGTTCTTGCCGCGTTCCGTAGAGAGATTCTTGGCGAAGAGGGCGGAGTAGTCGCCGTGGGCCAGGCGCTTCACCGCGGCGGCGTCGGCGAGGTCGGTGGTGCGCACCAGGTAGTGCTCCAGAATCTGCACCACGGTCTTGATCGTGTGGCCAGTGATGCCCGCAATCTCGATCGGCGTGCATCCCGCGATCGCGAGTTCGGTAACGGCCGTGTGCCGCAGGTGGCGGAACAGCAGGCCGTCGGTCTCGATGGTGGAGCCGTCTCGGACCTCGAATGCGGCCCACTCTTCAGCCACCCGCGCACGGATATCGGCGAACACATGCCGGAACGTGTCTTCCTGCCAGGGTTTCCCGGTGGCGTCGCTGACCAGCAGCGCGGGTTCGCCGCTCGGCAAGAGGGCCTCGACCTTGCGGGCGGCGAGCATCGCCTCGATGCGCTCGGCAACCCACGGCGAATGCGGAACGGCGACGCGGGCGCCGGTCTTGCTCTGAGTGACCCAGAAGCGGCCGTCGCGATAGGCACCCTTCGGCATGGCGAGAATGTCCCCCGGCCGTTGCCCGATCCAGTGGGCGACGATGACGGCGGTTCCGATGCTGCCGAACCTCATCCGATCCGCCACCTCGACGAACAGGGCAACGGCGTCGACCGGCCAGATCTTCCCGGCGAACGGTCGGCCGATCATGCCGGGCTTCTCCGCTGCGTTGACCGTCACCATGCCTTCGCGCACGGCGTGGGAGAGAAGGATGCGGAGCATGGTGACAACCGCATTGGCCTTGGCCGGGGTGGCGGCGCGGAGTTGGTCGTAAAGGGTTTGCACGCGCGAAGGGGAGATCGCCGCGACCGGGATATCGCCTGCCCAATCCTCAATCACACGGATGTTTTGCAGATAGCCGCGCTGCGTCTTGGGGGCCTTGTCGGTGAAGAACCGGCTGGCCTTGTAGCGGCGGATCAGGTCGGCGACGGTGCCGGGCTGCGGGCCGCGCGGCGGGGTGGAGGCGAGCTGCGCGGTATCGCCGCCGGCGCGCCAAGCGTCGAGCTGGCGGTTCAGTTCCTCGGCCCGCGCGATCGCCGCCGGAAGGGCTTCGGGCAGGCGCTCCGGCCGCCAGCCGAGGGCGCGCAACGCGGCCGACGGCTGCCAGAAATAGCGCGGCCCCTTGGAGCCGGGCTTCTCGACGAAATGGCGGATCTTGACGGCGGCCATGATGGACTCCTTACGGAATGCCTGCGGCAGACTTTGCGGCTTGAGTGCAGAGGCCAACGAGGACCGACTTCAGGACTTCGAACGCGAGGCCGCCGCCTGCCTTGGCGACGGCAGCCTTTCCCTTATTCCAGACCGTGTCGTCTCGCGCCGCGTCGAGAAACTCATGCCCGGCCCACGTAAGACCGGAAACCATTGGGAACGATCCGCCTGACCTCCCTTCGATGAAGCCGGCGTTGATCAAGAGATCGGCGTTGTAGATGACCGCCTGGCGGTCGTGATTCGGGAAATCTTCTCGATCAATGCTGTAGTTCGCGAGGCCAAGCCCCTCGACGTGCAGAAGTATCGCCCGGCAAAGATCCATATCGCGTTTCATGTTGCCCTCTCAGGTTGCGCGATCATTGAGCGCCGCGCGGGTGGTGATGGTCAACCGGCCAGGGCCGGGAAGCGGTCTAAGTCGTTGCCCCAGCTTGTCCAACCGGGGCGGCGCGTGCGGGCGAACAGTTCGCAGTAAGGGCCGGAAACCAGGCTCTCGACGCGAGACAAGAGCGAATCGGGCTTGCGGCTGTGCTCGCGACGCGGCGCGATGATGAGCTGGCGCACCCCGCGCGACTGGCGATGCGGCCGGCCGCGCGTGGCGAGAAGGCACGGCTCGGGGTTGGCGCGGGTCCAATGACCCGGCCCCATGTGCACGCCGACGCCGGATGGGTTGAGCTTTACCCACGTGAAAGCGACGGTCTTGTAGGTGAAGCCCCAGGCGCGGATGAGATCCAGCGCTTGCGGTAACATCGGGTCGACGGCCCACAGGAACAGAACGCAATCCTCGGCCGCGATCATCGGCACCGGCAGCGCCGCGATCTCGTCTAAGGGCATGGTGGGGTAATCCGGGCAGCGATCGCGGCCCGCCTCCGACCAGGTGGCATAGTGCCACGGCGGATCGGCGACGATGGCTGCGTATTCGCCCAACGGCCAGTCGGCGGGGATCATATTGACAGATGGCCTGGGCGGGAGGTGAATCTCCCCTGGGTTGTGCGAGCAAGCGGGGCTGTCGTGCAGAAAGTCGGCGAGATAGTCGGCCGGATCTTCGTGGGCTATGTCGCCGTCGTTGCCGTTGTCGCGATGACCGGCGGGTTGTTCGGCCTGCTGCCGATGTTCGTGGGGGCGCGCAATTTCGAGGAGCTGGCGTTTTGGGCGGCGTGGCCGATGCTCGGGCCGCTCGGCGTCGTGTGCTCCCTGGGGTTCGCCCTCCGCGAACTTCGTCGCGGCAACGGGGCGGGCGTGGCGCTGGCGGTCGCGTGGTTGGCCTTCAGCGCCTACATGACCAGCTTCATCATCGAACCCCTGCGCCGCTGGTAGCCCCTTTGGCATCACTTCCTCCGGGCGAGTTTGGCGGCGCGGGCGTCCAGCAGGGCGTCGACGGCGTCGGGGTTGGCGGCGGCCGCATCGGCGGCCGGGGCGTTGGAGTTGGCGGCGGGGGCGAGGCGGGAATCCAGCCACCGATCGATCGCCACCGGATCCCACCGTGCGCCGCGCGCGTTGCCCCACACCGGCCGGGGGAAGCCCTGGGCCGCGATCATGCCGGGCAGGTGGCGGTATGCCTGCTCGACGGAGATGCCGAGCTTGCGCGCCACCCCGGCGCGATCGAGAAGGATGCGGTCAAGCATTTGCGGCCTCCTCCTGGGTGTCACTTGAAAGTTGAGCCATCGTAAAGCATACCTTCACCCGACGAAGATTTCGGGTGTGGAAGTGACAACCATGTTGGCAGAGAGCATTGGCTCTTGGATCATGATGTTGGCAGAGAGCATTGGCTCTTGGATCATGATGTTGGCAGAGAGCATTGGCTCTTGGACCATGATGTTGGCAGAGAGCATTGGCTCTTGGACCATGATGTTGGCAGAGAGCATTGGCTCTTGGATCATGATGTTGGCAGAGAGCGCTGGCTCTTGGATTGACAGGCACGGAGCGTTTGCCGCGTGGATTCAGGCGGTGGGATCGATTGCGGCGATCATCTTTTCGGGGCTGCAAGGGAAGGAAGCATTCATTAGGCAAAATCGGCGCGATCTGTACGCCGAGAGCTGTCGACGGAGGGCAATTTGCGACGCGTTGGCATCTGAACTTCGAGTATTGGTGAGGCTGTTGGAAGATTGGAGGGTGGTGGAAGTCTACCGAGGTATGACCGATAAAATTGATGGTGGGGTTCGACCGCTTGGCGTGGAGCAATTCCCTTTTGGAGACAACATGACACCTGTTTTCGAGGCAAACTGCGCGGAGATCGGAATTCTGTCCCCCTTCCTCGCTAGTGAAGTGGTTACCACTTACGCCAACCTTCGGGGGGCCTTCGATCTTCTTCGTCATGATTGCAGCCATCTGCGGGCTGAGATTGACACCGCTCCAAAGGACGATGTTGTAAAGGGCATGCGGGCGCGGGTGCTTCGCATGGAGAATCTGCTCCCGAGAGTCCATGGGACCGCCGAGAAGCTTGAGGCTTACGCGCGTACTCTGGACGTTCCTCCCCCGGAATTTTTCACCAATAACATGCGGCCTCATGAGTAACCCTCCAGGTGGAACGGGCGGCCGTCCATGATTGCCTGATAGCCTTCCCACAGACCTTCGACGTAGTCGGGGGAGGCGGTGTGCGGGCGCCAGAGTTGTTCAGCGCTCTGCTGGCGGATGCCCTGGTTCTGGTCGAGGCGGGCGCGTTCGCGGCCCATCTGACGGCCAAGGCGGCGATCGTGGTCGGGCGTGCGGGGTTTGATGCTCATCGGAAACCTCCTCGTCAGGCGGCATCGTCGGGGCAGGTGGTGGAGAGGGGGCGGGACCAGGGGGCGACGCCGTTGATCGGGTCGTCACCCTCGCCCTCGCCGTCGACCAGGTCGTCGAGGGCGTGCGCGAACTCGCCTTCGTCGTCGGCTTCGGGTTCGGCTTCGTCTTCGAGCGGCAGGGTGTCGGGCTCGGCCGGGCGAACCGCGTTCGCCTCCGGCTGCGGGCGCAGCCAAGCGGGGACGGCGACGCCGAGGAGATCGGCAGCGGCGATCAGGGCCGGCGGGAAATGCCAACGGTTGCAGTCGAGATGGTTGGCGATGATCTTGGCGACGTCGTGGGTCGGTACCGTCATCAACGCCGTCAATGTCGCGCGCCAGTCGTTCGGCGTCGGTGCGAGGGCGCCGGAGCCACGCAGGTCGACGGCGGGGAACTCCTTTGCCTGATAGTTCATGCACCGGTCGAAGCTGGCTAGCAGGAGCGCGGTGGCGGCGTCGTAGCGGGCGGCGACCTTGGCGCGCAGAGCCAAGGTGAACGCCTCGAACTCGGCGTTCTGCGCTGTCTCCTTGGCCTCCCGCTCGGCGCGCGCGGCGGCTTCGGCCGCAGTTTCGTCCTGCTGCGGGCGGCGCATGCGATCGGTTAGGGTCTTCACCTCGTAGGTGTCGGTGTTGATCCAGATGATGATGCCTTTGGGTGCATCGCCTTGGTGTTCGGGGTACTCCCAAACAGGGAAGCTAAAGTACCGCTCGACAACCTCGACGAACTCCAGGCCGGGAAATCCGCTCCGCCCCTTGGCGCGCTTCTGCTCCGCGAGTTGGACCGCCGCGGCGCGTTGGGCGGCGACGAACGCTTCCTTGTCGGTGGCGTATTCTTTGCCGTCGTCGGCCTCGACGATCTCGCCGAGGTAGGTTTCACGCGGGAAGATGGCGAGCGAGAAGGGAATCATCTCGCGCATGACCTTGGCGCGGATCGCCTCGACGGTGGGGAAGTTCTTGATGTTCTTCAGGAGGGTGGCTTGCTCCTTCGGCTTGGCGGCGAGGAGGGCGCGGGCTTGCGTGAAGTTGATCTTGCCCGCTTGCAAGGCTTCCTGGCACTCGGGGGCGAGGCGCTGGGTGAGCGCGAGGCGCTGTTGGATGTGGCGCTGGGTGGTGCCGATCTTTTCGGCGATCTGCGCGGTGGTCCAGCCGAGGGCGGTGAGGCGGGCGAAGGCGTTGGCCTCCTCCATCGGGTTGACGTCGCGGCGCTGGAGGTTTTCCAGCAGCGAGACGGCGAGGTGTTCGGCGTCGGTGAGTTCGCGGACGTTGCAGGGGATGCCGGCGGCGAGGCTCTCGGGCAGGCGATTTTCCTGCGCCAGCAGGCGTAGCGCGCGGTAACGCCGCTCGCCGGCGACGATCCAGTAGTCGGGGCGGCCGAGGGCGTCGGCGGCGCCGGTCGGGCGAACCGTGAGGTTCTGTAGCAAGCCATTGCGCTCGATGCTGTCGGCAAGTTCGCGCAGCGCGGTCTCGTCGAAGGTCTTACGCGGGTTGAGCGGCGACGGCGTGAGCAGGGGGAGGTCGATACGCTCGAAGCCGGGCAGCGTGGTCGTGACGGCCGGGGTGGTGTCGAGGCCGCGCAGCTCGGCCGCGGTGCAGCCGAGGGTGGCGGCGAACTTCTCGATCGTCTCGAGCGCCAGCGCGCCGCCGTTGCGCTTGGCGTTTGCCAGCGTGCTCTCGTTGAGGCCGGCTCGCCGGCAGAGTTCCTTGGCGCTGAGATCGAGGGCGAGCCGCTTCGCCTCGATGCGGTCGTAAGCGAGTGTGTTCATTTCTGGGGGGGCTCCAGCACGGCGGGGAGAAAACCGAGGATCGCGAACGCGATCGCCGCGGCGGCGGCCATCGCGGCGACAGCGAGGATGAGCCGCAGAAGGGGGCGATGCGTCTCGTCCCGGGAGAGCGGCAGGGCGGGCAGAGCGTTGCCCAGGGTCCGAACGGGCCGGCTCATGGCGCGGCCTCTCCGGCCTGGGTGGCGCTGCACAGGGCGAAGTCGAGGATCCGCTCGAACCCTTCGCGGGCGGGCGGCGGCAACAGCTCAAGTTTCGCCGCGATGCGCAGGGAACGCGTCGAGGGGAGCGGTTCCGCCGCGCCGTCCGGGTGATCCTTTTCCAAGTCGGCGAACACCGATGCCGGGGCGCAGCCGAGGGCGTAGGAGATCCGCACCAGGCGCGACGCGGACACGCGATTGAAGCCGCGCTCGTACTTCTGGATCTGCTGGAAGGTGACCCCGGCAGCCTCGGCCAATTGTTCCTGAGTCATGCTGCGGGCGCAGCGCATCGAGCGAATGCGGGCGCCGACGTGCAGGTCGATCGGATCCGGACCGTCGTTTTTCACGGTGCGGCGAGCGGGCTTATCTTTGGCGGGTGTGGTGGTCAAGATTGCCTCCTTGGGTGGTGGTGGAGGCAAGGTATCCTTTAAAGACACAAAACGTCAAGGAGTATCGTATCTCATAAAGATACATCGTGCCGAGATCAAAAACCGGTTCTCAAAATTACCGGTTTCGTTTATTGCGTTTGTTTCGGTTAGTGGTTATATCTTCCCTGTGGCCGATGAAGGCCAAGGACCACTCATCCAAGCCGACTGAGGAGAGAACAAAGCGGGGAAAGTTCGATGTGCCACCATAAGCTTTTGCCGCGATCAACATAGGGGACGTGAAATGGCGAATGCAATTCGGGAGCGACGCGTGCCTACGCCACAAGAAGCGCTCTTGGCCGGAATTGCAGGGCGCTTTCTTGCAGCTCAATACCAGAGAGGAGAAGAAATTCAGGTTGGTGAATGCGGCGAAGAACGCGTGAACCTTCCACCAGGCGCGGTAGAACTGCTTCTGGATATCTTGGGAGAGATGGCTAATGGCAATGCTGTCACCATTCTCCCGCTTCGTGCGGAGCTGACCACGCAGCAGGCCGCCGATATCCTGAATGTCTCGCGGCCTTATCTAATCTCCCTTCTGGAGAAGAAGGAAATTCCATCGCACCGGATCGGAACGCACCGACGGGTGTACGCAGAGGATATCTTCGCTTTTAAGGAGCGGGAAATCCGAGAACGAAAGAGGGTCCTGGATCGGCTTGCCGCCCTGGATCAAGAACTGGGACTTGACTGAACATGGTCATCGATCGCTGGACTGCATTTCTTGACGCGAACGTGTTGTATCCGCCGCAATGCCGCAATGTTCTTATGGAGCTGACGGTTCGGGGGCTGTATCGCGCCAAATGGTCCAGTGCTGTCCATGACGAGTGGGTCCGCTCGGTCCTTCGGGACCGGGCGGACGTCACGGAGGCCGAGTTGAGGCGGTGCGTGGACCTTATGAACGAGCACGCACTCGACGCCTTGGTCGAAGGTTACGAGTATCTCATCCCCTCGATCGAACTGCCGGATCCTGATGACCGGCATGTCGTCGCGGCGGCGATCCATTCGCGCTGCGACGTGATCGTGACTAATAATCTCAAGGATTTTCCCAAAGAGGTCATGGATCGTTACCGTCTCAAGGCCGAGCTCCCCGACACGTTCGTCACCCACATGCTCGACCTTCACGATGGCGAAGTTGCTGCTGCGATCAAGGACTGCCGCGCTCGCCTCAAGAAACCGCCGTACACCGCCGACGAGTATCTCGAAAAGCTCTCCAAGCAGGGACTTTTCAATTCCGTCAAGCTCTTGCGAGTGTATCAGGAGCTGATTTAGATGCGGTGCGGACGCTGCTTCCGCACCGAACACCGCCGCGGCTAGCTTTGTTTCTCGCGGTCGCGGCGCTCGATTTGGGCGCGTTGACCGTCCGTCAGCAAGGCGGTCAGGCCTTCGATTTCCTTCGGGCGGGCGATCAGGTCTTCGACGATCATGTTGACCAGCTTGAACAGGCTGAGGGCGACCGCCTGATCGTCGCGCAGGTCGATGGTTCCGGGGTGAACACATTCGTTTCCAAGCACCCGGACCACGTCGAGCGCCCGCTGAATTTCCGGCCTCAGACCTCTGGCGACGAGATCGCCGATCTTCTCGAAGAGATTGTTCCCCTTGGCCTCCAGATGGTTGCAAAGCTTTTCGACGCACAGGCGCAGCAGGGCCGCCGCCGCGCGGGGGGAGCAGTGGACGATCTCCCCGGCTTCCACGAAATCCTGCTGAATTTCGGCGGGCATGTCCGGATGAGGGAGGGCGGCGGTTGCGCGGGGCCAGATTAAGTTCTCCCCTCTCCAGATCGCAGCCTTCCCGCAGCTCTGGCACTTGGAGACGGAAATCGAGTGCAACACATCGTGACAGCTTTTAGGACTCAGAAAATTAAGGGCCGCGGCCCGGCTGAGGGTGAGGTGTTCCCCGGGGCCGAATTCCAGGTAGGCGAGCGACCACGCCTGGTGCGCGAAAACTTGGCAGTGGGGGCAGTGGAAGGCCCGTTTTCCGAGGGCGGGCGTGCGGTCGAGATCGAAAGCGTCTGCGAGGGCCATGGGGTCTGCCTTTGCCGGGAGGGAGGTGGCGCGGTTAGAATTTCGGGGTGGCGCACTGGCCTCGGCGCATCCAAACAGCGGAGGTGCCTTTTGCCAGGAAGGTCGCCTGCGCCTTCAAGGTGTAACGGTTGACGGAAAAGCGGATGATGCCGCCGTCGGCGCTGGCGTAGGGCAGCACCCATTCTCCCGTCGCCTCGTCTGGGCCTCGGGTGAGTGTGGGCAGGGACGGAACGGTGCGGGTGCCTTGCTCGGCCGTGACCATGAGGGTGTCGCCCTCGGCCGTCATGCGCACCGGGCGGTTGAGAAACACGGCCTTCTCCCGGTGTAGCGTCCAGGTCTTCGCCAGCGGCTCGAATTCGCAGAGAAGCTCCGTTCCGGCGAACGCCGTTCGCGTGAGCGCCAAGGCTAGGCCGGTGGCTGCGATCACCCCCTTCATTGCGATTTGTGCTCCGCGCGCCAAGCGGCGGGGTTGGCGCAAGTGCCGCGCCAGATGCCGAGGCCGGCGGATTTCGCGGCGTCCTCCTGGGGACGTAGCGGGTCGAATATTGGCGGTAGGCGACCGCCCATCCCGCTGCGACGATCGCGGCGTTGATGTCTTCGCCGTCGAGATAACAGGTGGCAATCTTGCGCTTATAGCGGTCGGTGGCGTCGCTGGTGCAGTGCACGGTGTGCCCCTCGACCCGTGACTTCAGCCAGGCGGCCGCCTCTTCGCCCGGGCGCCAGGCGGCGCGACCGAGTTTGCACTCCTGATGCCATTCCGGGGCGTCGATGCCAGCGAGCCGGACTTCCCGCGTGCCGACGTGCAGGCTGTCGCCGTCGATCACGGCGGCGACACCTGACAGATCTGCAGCCGATGCGCTACGCGCCGCGAGGGAAGCGGCGATTGCGAGAATAACGGGTGTCGCAGGCCAAATTTTTTTCATCAGAACCCCATCAGCTCCTCGAGGCTCAAGATTTTGTGGCAGCTTAGGACGCTCGCGCTCGCGAACTGGTCGCGCGCGGGCGTCGGGCGGTCGACCTCAATCACCGTCCATTGGCGATCGACCTTCGCCAGGCGTCCGATGTAGGTGACCGGGGTGTCGGCAGGCGCGTTGCGCACCGTGAGAAGCACCGGATCACCCAGCTTGGCAGGGCGGTCCGGCCGCAACACGATCAGATCTCCACGGTCGTATTTGAGCAAGGCGTCGGTGGGCACGTAGGTGCAATAGGCGTCCGGTGCGCTCGCTACCCCCGGCAAGCGCCGCCGAAACTCGGTACTTTCTTCTGCCAATTGGTATCCCTCCAGGATTTGGCTATCCCCTGGGAGGGAGGATGCACGCATAACGCGCAACGGCAAATCCGCGGGGTACCCTTGGATGTCCACCGGGACGCGAACCGGGGCGGGCGCTGCCGCCAGCGGTTCCTCAAGGCCGAACAATTCTTCCGGCGTGCACCCAAGAAACACCGCGATTTCATTGGCGCGGTGCTCGGTCAGCGGCACGACTCCGGTCTCATATTTTGAAATCGCCGCCTTCTTCACGCCAATGCCTTGCGCCAGGGCTTCCTGTGAAACCCCGCGCGCGGTTCTTACGACTTTTAGGCGATTCCTTAGCATGCGTGAAGTGTATCCTACCCGGCACCCGATGACAGGCCCCATCAGGGATACCATCGCTTGACCATCGGTATCCTGTAAAGATACCGTTCGGGCGTTATGACCACGACGCTCGATCATTGGCGCATTCGCCACCAACTCACCTACGCCGCCCTCGGCGCGCTTATCGGCGCGAGCAAGGTGCAGGCGCGGCGCTATTGCCTCGGCGAGGCGATCCCCAACCCGGATCGGATGCGCCGGATCTGGCGGGTGACGGGCGGAGAGGTCGAACCCAACAGCTTCTACGATCTGGCGGCGGAGGTGGGCGATGCGGCCGCTTAAGCCGCCGCCGCTGGTGCTGGTCGCCGAGGCCGAAGCCCCGGCGCGCCAGACCCGTTTGCCCTTGAGTTTCGCCGGGCAGGCCACCACGCCCGCCCGGCTCCGGCTGGTGGAGCCCACCACGACTCCGACCGCCTCACCTCGATCGCAACTCTCCACGATCGAGGAATCCCGAACAATGCGAACGATTACGAACGCCTTGCACGCCGACGCCGCCGACGTCGGCGGCCGGTGGGCCGCCGCCCTGCGCAGCCGATGGGGCTCGAACGCCAAGCTCGTCGCCCGCGCGCTGAACGCCAAGGTTCGCACCGCCGAAAGCTGGCTGGCGGGCCAAGCGCCGAGCGCCGAGGTGCTGGCGCGCGCCGGAGCTCTCGACCCGGCAATCGTGCTCGAAGTACTCGCGCCCGGCTCAAAACTGGCGGCGGCCGCATCCGTCGACGCCGCGCTGGTCGCCGTCGAGGCGCGGCTTGCCGCCCTCGGCCGCGAGATCGCCGGGCTGAAAGCGGGGGAAGATGGCTGATTTCGTCGACCGCGTCGCGCTCTGGTTCGCCAGCCTCGGCTGCTGGGCCGCCTGCCATGTCGCTGCCTGGGTGCGGCGCCGCCGGGAGCGCAGGGCATGAGCGCCGCGGCCCCGACCCTCGCCGATCTCGACGCCCGCGCGGTGGCGCTCGCCTGCCGCCGCGGCATCTCGTTTCAGGCCGCCAAGGCCAAGCTGGTTGCTACCGAGGGAATTTCCCCGCCGCCCGCCGGAGCGGCGATCAGCCACGATGCGCCCGAACCGGGCGTTAACCCGGACCCTCGGCGGCGGGTGGCAACCCGTCGACAGACAGCCGGGAATCGTGGCGTTCCGGCACCTTTGCCCACGCCCGATCCGCACGATCCCCGACCCGGATGCTGCCGCTTCATCCACGGCGACCCGAAGTCGCCCGACTGGCGCTACTGCAACGCCAAGGCCGTGCGCGGCACCAGTTGGTGCGAGGCGCATTATCGCGCGGTGTATCGGCAGCCGGGTTCGATCTTCAACGACGATGTGCGCCGCGCGGTGCTCGCCCGACGGCGCACCCTCGGCCTGGCGGAGGGCGATCGATGAGCCCGGCCGCAACCTTCGCCGAGCTGCGCCGCTACGGCTGGCGGCTCGACATGCTCTATCCCAACCGATCCGGCCGGGAGTGGCGCGCCGTCGGCGTCGACGCCTCCGGCCGCGCCGCGTCGTTCCGCGGGCGCACGCCGGAAGCCGCCCTCGGGCGCCTTGTTCGTGCCTGCCTGCGGTCGGCAGACCGCACGATACCCGTCGGCCGCAGGTCGACCGGCAAGCTCGGAGCTTCCGGGCTGCGCAACGCGCCGCCGCCGGTCGACCGGAGCGCGGCCGACACCTTCTAACCATCCGTTCCGCGGCCGAGGCGATCTTCGCCCCGACCCGGCTTGTCCCTCCGGTCCCTCGCCCAAACCCACTGGTGGGCAGGCAGTTATTGAGGTCGCGGGCGTCCTGGCGGCCTCGGGTTCGGGGGTTGTGAGAGATTTGTGGGTTTTTTGTGAGACGTTTCCCTTTTGGAAACAGGGCGCTAGGTGGCGTCTCACAAACTTACGAACTTACGCGCTCCTCTATTTATGCGCACGCGCACGCAAGGGCAGGGTGGTGTGAGTTTGTAAGTTTGTAAGAAAGAGAGAAAAAGAAGGTTTTTCCTCTTTCGGTTCAGTTGGTTGCGGGGCGGTCGCGGGCTCACAAAAGCCTTACGCCGCCGTGAGAGAATAAAAAATCGGGGTGATATTCGATGGCGGACCCGGCGAACGGGATGCAGGCGGCGGTCGCGGCGGCGATGGCGGAGACGGTGGAAGAACCGGAAGCCGTCCAGGCGCTGTTGCCGCTGCTGCCTGCCGATGAAGTGGCGGCGCTGCCGCTCGATCCGGTGGCGCGGGCCGCCGCGCTCCGCGCACCGCGCGGGCCGGGCAGGCCGAAGGGCGCGATGAACAAGCGCACCGCGAAGATCCGCGACGCGATCCTCAGCCGCCACACGCATCCGCTGGAATTCCTGGCGCAGGTCTGGTCACGGCCGACGCGCGACCTTGCGACCGAGCTGGAGTGCAAGCCGATCGAGGCGCTCTCTATCCAGCGCGCGGCGGCGGCGGAGGCGCTGCCGTACCTCGAAGGCAAGATGCCGGTCGAGGTGGCGGTGCGCGGCGAGCTGATGCCGTTCGTGATGGCTGATGCTGTGGTTCTCGCTGCCGCGTTGGGAAATGAGGAAAATCAACCGTTTAGCGTTATCGATCTGATGCCAGTTGGACAACCTGAGTTGGACAACTGCGCAGAAACCGAGGCGGACCAAGCCTCTCCGGCTGCCGCGCCGCTGATTGCGGATCAGCGGGCGGAGGGCGCGGCGGACGCCGAAGAGGGCTCGGAGGGCGACCGATGATCGCCGCCGTCGCCGCTCGCCGCCCGCTCGCCGCCGCCGTCCTGGCGCGGCCGGCCCCCCCCCAATTCGCGCGCCCTCGTGTGTTCGCCCCTCGGCGCACACAGCACCCGAATTTCCGGGAAGGCTTGGGCGCAGAACTCAAACAGCCCTCGGGCTCGGGTTGGGGTGCGGGCCGCCTGGGCACAGCAATTCGGGAGGGTCGGGGATGAGCGCGCCGTTCCGAGGATACGTTCCCCCGGGTCCGGTCGCCCTGCGCTTTATGGCCTCCGACGCCTTCATTTCGGCGGTCATGGGGCCGGTGGGCTCCGGCAAAACCGGCGCATCCGTGATGAAACCCCTTCAGATAGGGGCGCGTCAAGCGCCGCATCCGGGTGATGGCGTGAGGCGAACGAAGTTCGTCGTCGTTCGCGACACGCAGCGGAATCTGGAGAAAACGACGATCCCCTCCTGGCTGCGCTGGGTGCCGAAGGATACGCCCGGAACCGACTGGATCGGCGGCGCGGGCGGCCAGCCCGCGCGTCACACGGTGCGGTTTTCGCTCCCCGATCAAACGACGATCGAGACGATCATGGAGTTTTCGGGGCTCGGCGAGAATACGGCCGAGGCCGCGTTGCCCGGCTGGGAAGGCACGGGCGCATACCTGAACGAAGCCGACAAACTCAGCCGCGACGTTCTGGTGTTTCTGAAGGGGCGCGTCGGCCGGTATCCGGCAAAGGACGTTCGCGCGGGGTTCGCCGGCGCGACCTGGCGCGGCGTCTGGTTGGACTTCAACGCGCCGGACGTCGACCACT
>JBFWJB010000038.1:0-14059 GCA_050253435.1 Rhodospirillaceae bacterium | reverse complement strand
CCGCCGTTTTTGCCGCCAACTGATCCGGCGCGTCACCCAAAAACAGCGCGTAGGGCCGTTCGATCTGCATGGTAGGAGTCTCCTCGTTCCCGTTTCTTTCGTTCATCAAAAAGACGCCCACCGGGAAATGCCCGGTGCAGGCGCCGTTGCCGTGTTTGCTTCACCACAGGAGAGGATCGGCCCCTATTGGGAACCGTGTGCGGTTTTCCGCTTGCGGCGAATCAATGCACAGGCTGCGGCGGCAGGCAACACTTTTTGCGCGCCGAGGCGGCGGAAAACCGGGCGTATCGTCAATTCCGCCACGGCGGCGGCCCTTCCCCGCGCCGTAAAACCGCGGCAATCCAATGGTTTTCCTGCTTTCCGGTTGACAAAATCCCGGCATTATCGGGTAATCAGGGAAACGCCAAAATGCCCACGGCGGCGTGGCGGCGCGTCTTTTGCGTTCCAACCGAAACGGCCCTGTTGCGATGAATCAGCTGACGACGACGACACCGGGACGCCACGGCGTGGCGACGACGCAAACCGACGAGCAGGTTTTCGTCACCATCTACGTGGCCAAGCAGTTGTTCGGCATTCCGGTCGAACGGGTGCAGGACATCCTGATCCCCGAAAAGATCGCCCACATTCCGCTTGCTCCCTCGGAGATCGCCGGCGCCATCAACCTGCGCGGCCGCATCGTCACCGTGGTGGACGTGCGCCAATGCCTGAGCCTGAAGCCGCCGCCGGAAGGCACCGAGCCGATGTGCGTCACCGTCGAGCAGGGCGCCGAACTCTACAGCCTCAAGGTGGATTCCGTCGGTGCGGTGATCAGCATGCCGACCGAGCGCATCGAAAACAATCCGACGACGCTGGACCAGCGCTGGCGCAGCATTTCCGCAGGGGTCATCCAGTTGGAGGAAGAATTGCTCATCCTCCTCGACATCGATTCCCTTCTGGGATTCGCCGGACGCTGAACGAAGTCTGAGAATTTCACAAAAAACGGGCGGCGCGCCGGGAGCATGCCGCCCTTTCGTTTGCGGCCGGTGCGGCCGCACGCGGCAGTGGCGGATATTCCTTTTTGTATTGGCTTGGTTCCGTCGCGTTGATAAGGTTGGAACGGTTCGCTTGAGCTGCGGAAGAACATCCGCAACCCCTTCATCCGTCCGCCTTTTGGGGGAAGGTACTGGTGTCTCCAGTCGAAAAATCGGCACGCGACCGCTTCGTCTCCCTATCCTTCTGTTGGGGGGAAATCCTTTTTGAAATCTCCGATTCCTTCCACATCCTCTTCGCCGGCGGGCTGACCGAGGCGATGTTCGGCGCCGAGCCGGACGGTCTGATCGGCCGCAGCTTTCTCGACCTCGCCGGCGGACCGGCGCGCACCGTGGTGCGCACCGTGCTGGACCGCGCGCGGGACAGCCTGGGCCGCATTCAGGATCTCTACGTTTCGCTGGAGCGGCCGGACGCCCGCTCCCAGATCTGCCAGATCGCGGGCTACTACGCCGCGCCCGACGCCGAGCACCGGGAGGGCCGTTTCTTCCTCGCGCTCAAGCTGATGCCCAACGCCTACCTGGAGCAGGCGCTCGGCTATGCCGACGGCTTCCGCGATGCGGACTCCTTCTGCGACATGGCCAACGAAGCCCTGGCGCGGCGGCGCGACGCCAAGCTGTCCTTGATCTCCATCCCCGACTTGCAGAGTCTCTTCGGCGAGATGGGCCGCGGCGAGCAGCGCAACATCCGCCTTGCCATCAGCTCGTTTTTGCATGCGCACGCGCTCAGTCAGGAGGAAACGGGCACCATGGGGCTGGGCAAGTACGCCCTGGTGCATTCCGAAACCACCGACATCGAAGCCCTGCGCGGCGAACTCGCGGGCCTGCTCGCCGCGATCACCCGGCAGAACGAGGTGGACGTGCGCACCGCCACCATCAGCGGGCAGGACGACGTGGAGGCCGAGGACCTCGCCAAGGGCATCGTCTTCGCGATCAACCAGTTCAAGGAAAGCGCGGGCCAGGGCCTCACCCTCTCGGCGCTCAACGCCAACTTCGCCGGCCTTGCCGAGGAAGCGGTGAAGACGGTGACGCTGTTCCGCAACGTGGTGGAACACTCCAACTTCGCCATCGTCTTCCAGCCGATCGTCAGCCTCAAGGACGGCACGGTGCACCACTACGAGGTGCTGAGCCGCTTCCAGGGCAAGTTCGGCGAATCGCCCTACCGCTACATCTGCTTCGCCGAGGAGACCGGCCTGATCTCCAGCTTCGACTTCGCGGTAATGCTCAAGACCGTGGAATGGCTGGAAACCAACGCGAAGCAGAACAAGCTGCGCATGGCGGTGAACATGTCCGGGCAGTCGCTGCTCGACCCCGGCTACCGAGAGCGCGTCGACGACCTGATCAAGAAGAAGCCCTGGCTCAAGGACCGCCTGATCTTCGAACTCACCGAATCCTCCCGCGTCGAAGACCTGCAGAGCGCCGACCTCTACATCCAGCATCTGCGCGGCAAAGGGGTGCCGATCTGCCTCGACGACTTCGGCGCAGGCGCGGCAAGCTTCAACTACCTCTCGGCGATGGCGGTGGACGTGGTGAAGCTGGACGGCGTGGCGGTGGAAAACACCATCGGCACGGTGCGCGGCCGCGCCTTCATGAAGGCGATGGGCTCGTTCTGCCGCGAACTCAAGGTGGAAACCATCGGCGAGATGGTGGACAGCAAGGAGAAGATGGCCTTCCTGCAGGCCTGCGACATCGACTTCGGCCAGGGCTACCTGTTCGGCCGGGGCGAAACCTCACCGCAGGACATCGCCAAGCAGGTCGCGCCGCTGTTCGCCTAAACGGCCAATGCGCGGATGCGCTCCACCATCGAGAACAGGCCGTTGCGGCGGCTCGGCGACAGGTGCTGGTCCAGCCCCAGGCCGTGGAGAAAGCCCTCCGCATCGATCGCCGCGATCTCCGCCTTCGGGCGGCCGGAATAGAGCATCAGCAGAATGCGGATCAGGCCGCGCACGATGTGCGCGTCGGAATCCGCAGTGAGGTCGAGGCGGACCTGCCCCTCGCCGTCGGTGCGCTCGCGTCCCACCATCCACACCTGGCTGGTGCAGCCGCGCACCTTGGTCGCCTCGGTCTTCAGCGCCTCGTCCATCGGCGGCAGGCCCTTGCCCAGGTCGATGATGTAGGCGTAGCGCTCCTCCCAGTCGTCGAGGAACCCGAACGTCTCCTTGAGGTCCTCCAACTCCGCCGCCGTATCCATTCCGTCACGTCCTCTCTCAGTCACGGCGGGGTTACCACCCCGCGCCCCGCCCGGGACGATGTCCCGGACCCTCTTAATTTTTGTTACGCGCGAAGCGCCGTAAAACGATACCTGGGATTCATTCCGCTGCGCGGAAAAACCGGCGGGTTCCAAGGGCCTTGCGGCCCTTGGCGGGGGTTCCGGGGGCGGCGCCCCCGGATTTTAGAAGTAGTCCAACAGCATGCGCGCCGCTTCGGTCATGCAGTCGGGACTCCACGGCGGCTCCCACACCAGATAGACCTCGACGATGCCGACGCCGGGCACGCGGGAGACGGTGAGCGCCACTTCCTCCGGCAGCTCGCCCGCCACCGGGCAGCCCGGCGCGGTCAGCGTCATGCGGATTTTCACGTCGCCGTCTTCGGACCGCAGGATGTCGTAGATCAGCCCGAGGTCGTAGATGTTGACCGGAATTTCCGGGTCGTGCACCTCGCGCAGGGCGGCGATGATCGGCTCGTCGGAGTCCACCGGCGGCATGCCGGGCTGCAGCGGCATGCCGGCGCGGCCCACCAGGTCGTCGCCTCCCAGCGCATCGGCGAGCGCATCCGCGCCGTCGTCCGTCTCGTCGCGCCAGGTCTCCGCATCTGCGGTTTCTTCCGGGGCGGTTTCCGCTCCGGGCACGAATTCATTCATCGAAAACCGGTTGCCTTCCGTCATGTCCTGACCCTACCCGATACCCTTTCACCGCAACATCGCGAGCGCGCGCTCCACCCCTGCGGCCAGGGCTTCCGCCTCGGCCAGGGTGTTGTAGAGGGCGAACGAGGCGCGCGTCGTCGCCGAAACCCCCATCCGCACCATCAACGGCTGGGCGCAGTGATGCCCCGCCCGCACCGCGATGCCGCGCTGATCGAGAAGCGTCGCGATATCGGCGGGGTGTGCGCCCTCCGCCACGAAGGAGAGCACGCCGCCCTTGTCCGGCGCGGTGCCGACGATGCGCACGCCGGGAATGCGGCCGAGCAGGTCGGTGGCGTGCGCCAGAACCTCGGCCTCGTGCGCGTGGATGCGCGACAGGCCCAGGCTCTCGATATAATCGATGGCGGCGGCGAGGCCAACCGCTTCGACGATCATCGGCGTGCCCGCCTCGAAGCGCGCGGGCGGCTCCGCCCAGGTGCTGCGCTCGAAGGAGACGGTCTCGATCATGTCGCCGCCGCCCTTGTAGGGCGGCAGGGCGTCGAGCAGCGCCCGCTTGCCGTAGAGCGCGCCGATGCCGGTGGGGCCGTAGATCTTGTGGCCGGTGATGGCGTAGAAGTCCACGTCCAGGTCCTGCACGTCCACTTTCTGGTGCACCGCGCCCTGGCAGCCGTCGGCGACGATGATCGCGCCCACCGCATGCGCCGCGGCGGCGATGCGCTTGATCGGCATGATCGTGCCCAGCACGTTGGACATGTGCGCCACCGCCACCGCCTTCACCTTCGGCGAGAGCATGGCGGTGAAGGCGTCGAAATCGAACACCCCGGCGTCGGTCACCGGGATCGGCCGCACCACCGCGCCGGTGGCCGCCGCAACGATCTGCCAGGGCACGATGTTGGAGTGGTGTTCGCTCTCGCAGACGAGAATTTCGTCGCCGGGCTTGAGGAAGGTCTGCCCCCAGCAGCGCGCCACCAGATTGAGGGAATCGGTGCCGCCGGAGGTGAACACGATTTCCGAGGCGTCCGCCGCATTGAGGAAGCGGCGCACCGTTTCACGCGCCGCCTCGTACATGCCGGTGGCGGCGTCGGAAAGCGCATAGATGCCGCGGTGCACGTTGGCGTACGAGGTGCGGTACATCGTGTCCATCGCCTGGAGCACCGCCTCCGGCTTTTGCGCCGAGGCACCGTTGTCGAGGAACACCAGCGGCTTGCCGTGCACCAGGATGGAGAGGATCGGGAAGTCGCGGCGCACCGCCGCGACGTCGAAGCTGTTGCGGCCCGCGACCGTGGTGATTTCCCCCAGGGGACCGTTCATCGTATCGCTCCTTCCTCACCCAACCATTCTTCGGCCCGCGCCGCGAAGGCGGCGCGCACCGCCTCGTCCGAGATGGTGTCCAGGACCTCCCCGAGGAAGGCCTGCATCAGCAGGGCCCGCGCCGTCACCGCGTCGATGCCGCGCGCCTGCAGATAGAACAGCTGGTCGGCGTCCAGCTCGCCCACCGTCGCGCCGTGGCTGCACTTCACGTCGTCGGCATAGATTTCCAGTTCCGGCTTGCAGTCCACCTCGGCGGCGCGGGAGAGCAGCAGCGCCTTGTGCAACTGGTTGCCGACGATCCTCTGCGCATCGCGCCAGACCTGCACCCGGCCCTGGTAGACGCCCTTGCTGCGGCCGTCGAGGATGCCCTTGAACACCTGGTCGGTGGTGGTCTCCGGCGAGATGTGATCGACCACCGTGGTGGTGTCGCACACCGCCTCGCCGCGCACTCCGTAGGCGCCGTTCAAATGCGCCGCGCCGCCCGCGCCCACCATTTTCAGGCGCATCTCGTGGCGTGACGTCTTGCCGCCGAGTTGCAGCACGAAGCCCTCGTAATGGCCGTTCTCCGGCACTGCGCAGCGCCCGAGCGAAACGTGGGTGGCGGCCTTGCCCTCCGCCTGCAGCACGTAGTGCTTGAGCGTGGCCCCGGCGCCGAGAACCATCTCGCTCACCGCGTTGACCGCATAGGCGCCCTCGACCGGGCCGGTGAAGGTTTCCACCAGGGTCAACGACGCGCCGTCGCCGAGGCGCACCAGAAGCCGCGGAAACGACATTGCCGGGGAATCCCCGGCGGCGAACGCCACCACCTCGACGATCGGCGCGACAGCAACCCCGGCCGCAACGGAGATCACCGCGCCGTCCTCCAGCCAGGCGCTGGCGAGCGCCGCCATCGGCGCCTGGACGAAATCCGCCCCGCCGTCCAGCGCGGCGATCACCTCCGCGTCGCCCGCCTCCAGGCAGGCGCGCAGGCTTGTCACCGTCATTCCGGCAGGCAGGCCGGGCGTGGAGAGGTGTTCGGCATAGCGGCCGTTGACCAGAACGATGCGCACCGCCTCCACCGCCAGCCCCGCGCCCTGCGGCGCGGCGCCCACCACAGCGGGCGCGGCGCGGCCGAAGGCGCCGTTTTCCAGGTCCTTCAGCCGGGTGTAGCGCCAGGCCTCGACCTTGTTGTGCGGCAGGCCCTGCTCGCGAAAGGCGGCGGCGGCCGTGGCGCGCAGCGCCGCCACCGGCCCGCCGCCGGGCAGGGAGGCTGCGATGTGCGCGTGATCCTCGAGGAAGGGAGCGGCAGAAATATGGTTCATCGCCGCCTCCTCACGCCGCGGTGCCGGCATACTCGGCATAGCCGGTCTTTTCCAGCTGCTTCGCCAGGTCCGGCCCGCCGGTCTCGACGATGCGCCCGTTGGCCAGCACATGCACCACGTCGGGCACGATGTAGTCGAGCAGGCGCTGGTAGTGGGTGATCACCAGGAAGGAGCGTTCCGGCGCGCGCTGCGCGTTCACCCCCTCGGCGACGATGCGGAGCGCATCGATGTCCAGCCCCGAGTCCGTCTCGTCGAGAATCGCGAGCTTGGGCGCCAGCACCGCCATCTGCAGCATCTCGTTGCGCTTCTTCTCGCCGCCGGAGAAGCCGACGTTCAACGGGCGCTTCAGCATGTCGTCGGGCAGCTTCAACAGCTTCGCCTTGTCGCGCAGCAGGCGGAGGAAGGCCATGGGGTCCATCTCCGCTTCGCCGCGCGCCTTCCTCTGCGCATTCAGAGCGGTCTTGAGGAAGGTGGTGTTGGTGACGCCGGGGATTTCCACCGGATACTGGAAAGCGAGGAAGAGGCCGAGCGCGGCGCGCTCCTCCGGCTCCATCTCCAGCACGTCCTCGCCGTTGAAGGTCACCGAACCGCCGGTCACCTCGTAGCCCGGACGGCCGGAGATGACATGCGCCAGCGTGCTCTTGCCGCCGCCGTTGGGGCCCATGATGGCGTGCACCTTGCCCGGCTCCACGGCGAGCGTGATGCCCTTGAGGATTTCCTTGTCCTCGACGCTGACGCGCAAGTCCGTAACGATCAAACCCTTGCTCATATTCAAACTCCTTCCCGCGCCGTCAGCCGACGCTGCCTTCAAGGCTGATGCCCACCAGTTTCTGCGCCTCGACGGCGAATTCCATGGGCAGGTTTTGCAGAACTTCCTTGCAGAAGCCGTTGACGATGAGGGCCACCGCCTCCTCCGGCGAGAGGCCGCGCTGGCGGCAGAGGAACAGCTGGTCGTCGCTGATCCGCGCCGTCGTCGCCTCGTGCTCGATGGTGGAAATCGGCATGTGGCTCTCGATGTAGGGCACGGTGTGGGCGCCGCACTTGTCGCCGATGAGGAGGCTGTCGCACTGGCTGTAGTTGCGCGCGCCCTCCGCATTGGCCAGCACGCGCACCAGGCCGCGGTAGGTGTTGTCGGACCGCCCCGCCGCGATGCCCTTGGACACGATGGTCGAGCGGGTGTTCTTGCCGATGTGGATCATCTTGGTGCCGGTGTCGGCCTGCTGGGCGTTGTTGGTGATCGCGACGGAATAGAACTCGCCCACCGAGTCATCGCCCTGCAGGATGCAGCTCGGGTACTTCCAGGTCACCGCGGAGCCGGTCTCCACCTGCGTCCACGAAATCTTCGAGCGCTTGCCGCGGCAGGCGCCGCGCTTGGTCACGAAGTTGTAGATGCCGCCCTTGCCCTCGGCGTCGCCGGGGAACCAGTTCTGCACCGTGGAATACTTGATCTCCGCATCGTCGAGCGCGATCAGCTCCACCACCGCGGCATGCAGCTGGTTTTCGTCGCGCTGCGGCGCGGTGCAGCCCTCGAGGTAGGAGACGTAGGCCCCCTCCTCGGCGATGATCAGGGTGCGCTCGAACTGCCCGGTGTTCTGCGCATTGATGCGGAAATAGGTGGACAGCTCCATCGGGCAGCGCACCCCCTTGGGGATGTAGACGAACGAGCCGTCGGAGAACACCGCCGAGTTGAGGCAGGCGAAGTAGTTGTCGCCCTGCGGCACCACCGAACCGAGGTACTTCTTCACCAGTTCCGGCGCGCGGTGCACCGCCTCGGAGAACGAGCAGAAGATGATGCCCTTCTCCTCCAGCTTCGCCTTGTAGGTGGTCGCTACCGAGACGCTGTCGAACACCGCGTCCACCGCCACCACGCCCGCAAGGATTTCCTGCTCCTTGAGCGGAATGCCGAGCTTCTCATAGGTCGCCAGCAGCTCCGGGTCGACCTCGTCGAGGGACTTCGGGCCGTCGGCCTTGCTTTTCGGCGCGGCGTAGTAATGGAGGTCCTGGTAGTCGATCTTCGGATAATCGACCTTGGCCCAGTTCGGCTCCTTCATCTTTTGCCAGAGGGCGAGCGCCGAGAGCCGCCACTCCGTCAGCCACTCCGGCTCGTTCTTCTTCGCCGAAATGTAGCGGATGGTGTCTTCGGTCAGGCCCTTGGGCGCCACGTCCATCTCGATGTCGGTGACGAAGCCGTACTTGTAGGTTCCGGTGAGTTCCTGCACCGTTTCGACGGTTTCGATTGTGGACACCATACCTTCTCGCCTTTCCTTAAGAAACCTGCATCGCCGGAGCGTGACGCTCCACGATGCCCTTGATCAGATCGTCCGGGTCCATGAAGCGGGCCTCGGGCAGCATGTCGATCAGCCGCACCTCGTGCAGGGAGCGCCGGATCGCCACGTTGACGGCGTTCCAGTGGCCGCTCATCGGGCACTGGTCGGTGAGGCTGCAGCACTCCCCGGAGTCCTCGACGCAGCCGGTCACCGCGATCGGGCCTTCCAGGGATTCGATGATCTGCGCCATCGAGATCGTCTCCGGCGGGCGGGCGAAGCCGTAGCCGCCGTTGACGCCGCGCGCCGACTGCAGAATCTCGGCGCGGGCGAGCTGCTTGAGAATCTTCGAGACGGTGGGCAGCGGCACGCCGGAAGACGCCGCGAGGTCGGCGGCGGAACGCAGGCGCGCGCCGCGCACCAGGTCGCACAGCACCACCACCGCGTAATCCGTCAATTTGTTGACTCTCAGCATCGGGTATTCCCTGCCTTGCCGCAGACGCCGCAGCGCCTGCCTTTTCCCACTTTCTTCAACCGCGATTGCGAATCGTTCTCATATACAGGACTAAAACGGTACAGTTTCTGAATTAGTCCGATCGCGCCGCCTGTCAACCCGATAAAATTGACATCACGCAAAAATACCGCCCCCGCCCAACCCAGGGGACGCACCCGCCGCCGCGGGGCGAAACCCGCGGTCGCACCGCGAAACCGTTCCGGCACAGGCGGTTCCACTCCGGCGGAATATGCTCTAGGGTGGAGCGGTTCGACTCGCCACCCCGCAGGACAACCATGATGCCGCCCCACCTCAAGAGCATCGTCTGCCTCAACCCCGGCCCGCTTTTGCGCGAAGGACCGCCGGACAAGGCGGACTGCCTGCATATCGAGTCGCTCTATCGCGGCTATTTCGGCGTCAACCGCTACACCCTGCGGCAGCAGACTTTCGGCGGCGGCTGGAGCGAGCCGTTCACCCGCGAGGTGTTCGAGCGCGGCCACGCCGTGGCGATTTTGCCCTACGACCCGGTCGCAGACCGCGTGGTGCTGATCGAGCAGTTCCGCGTCGGCGCGCTGGTCGCCGGGTGGCACCCCTGGCTGATCGAAACCGCCGCGGGGATGATCGAACCCGGAGAAACCCCGGAAGAGGTGGCGCGGCGCGAAACCGCGGAGGAAACCGGCCTTGCCGTGGGGCGGCTGGAATTCATCGCGCACAGCCTGTGCACGCCCGGCGGCAGCTCGGAAACCCTGGCCCTTTACTGCGCCGAGGTGGACGCCTCGAAAGCGCCGGAATACGCCGGGTTGGCCCACGAGATGGAGGATATCCGGGTGTTCTCGATGGCCGCGCAGGACGCCATCGGCCTGCTCGACGCCGGGTCGGTGAACAACGCCAGCACCCTGATAACCCTGCAATGGCTCGCCCTCAACCACGCGCGGCTGCGCGCCGCGTGGCTCACCGGAAAGGACACGCGATGACCGCCTGCGAAGCCCTGATCGACGGCGCATGGCTCGCCGCCCGGCTCGACGCGCCGGATATCGTCATCCTCGACGCCACCAGCTTCCTTCCCACCGATCCGCGCGATGCGAAGCAATGCTTCCGCGAGGCGCGCATCCCCGGCGCGCGCTTCTTCGACATCAACGACATCGTCGATCCGGCAAGCGCGCTGTCCCACGCCATGCCGAAGCCGGAGACCTTTCTCTCTAAGGTGAGCCGCCTCGGCGCAGGAGACGGCTTCAAGGTGGTGGTCTACGACGCCAACGGCGGCGGCTCCGCCGCGATGCGGGCGTGGTGGATGTTCCGCGCCTGCGGCCACGACGACGTGGCGGTGCTGAACGGCGGCCTGCCGAAGTGGATCGCCGACGGCCACCCGGTGGAGGACGGCCCGGAGCGCCCGCTCGCGCCGCGCGACTGGCGGCACTTCACGCCGCGCGAGGGCGGCCCGCGCGTCGTCGCCATGGACGAGGTGCTGGACAACCTCACGGAGAAAAAAGCGGTGCTCGCCGATGCCCGCGCAGCCGAACGCTATGCCGGCACCGCGCCGGAGCCGCGGAAGAGCCGCTTCCTCGGCCACGTACCGGGCGCGGTCAACCTGCCGCACGCGGGCTTTTTCAACGAGGACAAGACGATGAAATCGCCGGAGGAGATCCGCGCGATCTTCGCCGCCGCGGGCGCGCCCCTGGACTCCACGCCCCTGGTGGCGATGTGCGGCACCGGCGTCACCGCCTGCGTCGTCGCCTTTGCCGCCTTCCTCGCCGGAAAGACCGACGTTGCGGTCTACGACGGCTCGTGGGAGGAATGGGGCAATTCCGACGTTCCCGTCGCCACCGGCCCGAAGCCCTGAGGATACCGATGAAGAAAGACACCCTGCTCACCCACGCCGGACGCACCTCCCCCTTCTTTTCGGGGAGCGTCAACCCGCCGGTCTATCACGTCTCCACCGTCACCTTCCCGACCATGGCGGCGATGGCGGACGCCCAGGGCGATCACCTCAACAGCTTCTACTACGGGCGCATCGGCACGCCGACCACCATGGCCTTCGAAGAGGCGGTGGCCGCGGCGGAAGGCGGCGAACGCGCCATCGCCCTGCCCTCCGGCCTCGCCGCCATCGCCGCGACGCTCTCCGCGCTCACCGCGCCGGGCGACCATATCCTGGTTTCCGACGGCGTCTACGGCCCCACCCGCACCTTCTGCCAGGACATCCTGAAGAAGAACGGCGTCGCGGTGGAGTACTTCCACCCCCTGGCGGGCGAAAACATCGCGCTGCTGTTCAAGCCCAACACCAAGCTGGTGTTCTGCGAATCCCCCGGCTCGCTGACCTTCGAGATGCAGGACATTCCCGCCATCGCCAAGGTGGCGCACGCCAAGGGCGCGCTGGTGGCCGCGGACTGCACCTGGGCGTCTCCGGCGTTCTTCCGCCCATTCGAGAAGGGCATCGACATCTCCATTCAGGCGGCGACCAAATACATCGTCGGCCATTCCGATGCGATGCTCGGCACCGTCACCACCAGCGCCGAACTCTACCCTCGGATCAAGACCACCGCGGTGAAGTACGGCTATTCGGTGGGCGCGGAGGAAGCCTACCTCGGCCTGCGCGGCCTGCGCTCCTTAAGCGCGCGGATGAAGCAGCACCAGGAGAACGGCCTCGCCGTGGCGCGCTGGCTACAAGGCCGCCCCGAGGTGGCGCACGTGCTGCATCCCGGCCTGCCGGACGACCCGGGACACGCCATTTTCCAGCGCGACTTCCTGGGGGCGAGCAGCCTGTTCGGGGTGATTCTCGAGCCCTATCCGGAAGAGGCGATGGTGCAGATGATCGACAGCCTGAAGCTGTTCTCGCTGGGCTTCAGCTGGGGCGGCTTCGAGAGCCTGATCATGTACACCACGCCCGGCATCGTGCGCACCACGGTGCTGTGGAACGCCGACGGCCCGACGCTGCGCCTGCACGTCGGCCTGGAGGACCCGGAAGACCTGATCGCCGATCTCGAAGCCGGGTTCGAGCGGCTCAACGCCTTCATCTATTGAGGAACCGGGCATGAGCGACGATACCCTGGCCCGGCTGTTCGCCGAGCTGCGCTTTACCGAAGACGGCCTCATCCCCGCCATCGCCCAGCAGTTCGACAGCGGCGAGGTGCTGATGATGGCCTGGATGAACCGGGAGTCCATCGCCGACAGCCTCGCCACCGGGCGGGTGTGCTACTGGTCGCGGTCGCGCCGCGCGCTGTGGCGCAAGGGCGAAACCTCCGGTCAGGTGCAGACGCTCAAGGCGCTGCGCCCGGACTGCGACGGCGACACCCTGCTGCTGCTGGTCGACCAGAAAGGCGTGGCCTGCCATACCGGGCGGCGCAGCTGCTTTTACCGCGAATGGCAGGCGGACGGCCTGGTCACCCTGACCGAGCCGGAAATTTCCGAAGCGGACCTCTACGGGAAGAAGCCTACGGCTTGAGCGGCGCGACCAGCAGGCCGCGCGCCGCGCCCTTGCCCTTCGCCGCGTCCGGCCGGTCGGTGAGCACGATCGGCTCCTGCGGCGGCACGAAATCCGGCGGCGGCGCGGGCTTGACCTCCGCCTGGACCGCGGGCTTTTCCGCAGGGGCGGGCTCGGGCGCAGAAGGCGGCGGCGCGGGCGCAGCCTGCAGCTTGTCGGGATTGCGGGAGGCGGCGGCCCCCTTCTCCAACTGCTCGTCGATCCACGAGAACAGGTTGCCCGCGCCGCTTTCCGGCTTTTCTTCCGGTTCGGCTTGCGCGGGCTTGGGGTCTGCCGGTTTGGGCGCCGCGGGCTTGGCCGTGGACTGCGGCTCCGCGGGCTTGGCCTCGGGCGGCGCGGCGGGCGGCTGGGGCTTGTCCGGGCTGCGGGAGGCGGCGGCCCCCTTTTCCAGCTGCCGGTCGAACCACGAGAACAGGCTACCCAGGTCCTCGGTGACGTCGGAGAGGGTAAGCGACGAATTCTTTTCCGACTCTTGCGCGTGCGACGCGGCGGGCGCGAACGCCACAACCGCCGCCAGAGCCAGCCGGGAAACCCGCATGCGTCCGTTCATCCACCGCTTCCTTTCGCCCGTCCCGGCGCAGTATCGGCACGAAGCCGCAAAGGCGTCAACCGCGCCTTGACGACATCGCCGCCGCGCCCCACTTCGGAAACCCAGCCCAGAGGATTCCGCGCATGCCCGCACCCGCCGCCGACCCGCGTATTCCGGTCACCCTGATCACGGGGTTTCTCGGCGCGGGGAAGAGCACTTTGCTCAACGCCCTGCTCGACAGCCCCGGTTTCGCCGGGTCGGCGGTGCTGGTCAACGAATTCGGCGACGTCGGCATCGATTCCGCGCTGATCCGCGCCGTCGACGGCAATGTGGTGACGCTCTCCACCGGCTGCGTTTGCTGCGCCCCGCGCGGCGAGCTGATCGACGCGCTCAAGGACCTGCACTTCAAGCGGGTGCGCGGCCGGATCGCGGAGTTCGGCCGCCTCGTCATCGAGACCTCGGGCCTCGCCGACCCCGCGCCGATCCTCGCCACCCTCCTGCGCGAGCCGGTGCTCGCCGCAGTCTACCGCATCGACGGCATCGTCGCGGTAATCGACGGCGAACACGGCGCGGCGCACCTCGACGAACGCAACGAGGCGCGGGTGCAGGCCGCGGTCGCCGACCGCCTGCTGATCTCCAAGACCGACCGCATCGGCGCGGCGGAAGTGGAAACCCTCGCCGCCCGCCTGCGGGCGCTGAACCCCCTGGCGGAAATCATCCCGATGCGCTGGGGCGAGGTGCCGGCGGAGGCGCTGACCGGCGGCTTCGACCCGGCACGGGCGGATGCCTTCGCCGAGG
>JBFWJB010000037.1:0-14126 GCA_050253435.1 Rhodospirillaceae bacterium | reverse complement strand
ATCAGCTCCGCAAGCTCCGCGTCGGAGCGGCGGGCGAGCAGCGCCGCGGCCCCGGCGTCGGCCCCGATGTCGGCGGAGAGGCGCTTGCGCCAGGCCGCGCCGCCCTGGAAGGTCAGCGCCGAGTAGAGGGGGTTGGAGCACGCGTCGATCCACGCCCGCAGCTTCTCGCCGCCCGGCTCGGCAAAGGCGGCCTGTTGCAGCGCGCCGTATTTCAGCGTCACCACGTTCCAGCCGAAGCCGCGGAACACCGTTTCGATGCGCTGCCACAGGCCCTCGCGCGCCACGCCGTCGAGGCTCTGGCGGTTGTAGTCGATGATCCACCAGGTGTTGCGCAGGTCGTGCTTCCAGCCTTCCTGCAGGCATTCGTAGATGCTGCCCTCGTCGAGTTCCGCATCGCCCGCCAGCGCCACCATGCGCCCCGGCGCGGCGAGGTTGCCCCACGGCTTGGCCATCAGATAGTCCTGCACCAGCGCGGCGAACGGGGTGAGCGCCACGCCGAGGCCGACCGAGCCGGTGGAGAAGTCCACGTCGTCGATGTCCTTGGTGCGGCTGGGGTAGGACTGCGCACCGCCGAAGCCGCGGTAGTTCTGCAGTTTCTCCAGGGTCTGGTTGCCCATCAGGTACTGCATGGCGTGGAACACCGGCGCGGCGTGCGGCTTCACCGCCACGCGGTCTTCCGGGCGCAGCGCGTGGAAGTAGAGCGCCGTCATGATCGACACCATGGATGCGCAGGAGGCCTGATGTCCGCCGACCTTTACGTCGCCCTTCTCGCGCAGGTGGTTGGCGGCGTGGATCATCCAGCAGGCGAGCCACAGGCTCTGGCGTTCGATCGCCTTCAGGCAGCGCAGGTCTTCCGGTCGCATAGTGATTCCCTTCGCATCCGGTGTGGACGGACTCGGATGCTACGCCCATTCCTCCGCCGGGGGAACCCGAGTCGCGCGCCTCAGGCCGCGGTCTCGGCCTCGCCGGGCATGTCGGGACCGATCACGCCCACGGCCTGGGCATGCACCGCCACCGGGTGCGCCTTGCCGGTGTCGGCGGGCGGCGGCGTCTGGCGCTGGCGCACCGCCGCCACCCCGGCCAGCACCGCACCGAACAGGGCGAGCAGCAGCAGGAACCCGCGCGCACCCATCTGGCCGATCGCCGCGGGCCCGGCGAAGGCGCCGAACAGGCCGCCGAGGTAATAGCAGAAGACCAGGGTGCCGCTGCCCGGCACCCGCTGCGCCGCGGTCATCTGGTCGTTGGCGTGGGCGACGCAGATCGAATACATCGGCAGGGTCGCCGCCGCGATCAGGGCGATCTCCGCATAGACCACGCTGCGCGGCCCGCCCGCAAGCCCGCCCAGGCAGACCAGCACGGCGAGCACCGAGGCCCCGATGACGACGAACCGGCGGTCGGTGTGGTCGGAGATCCACCCCACCGGGAACTGCGCCGCCGCGCCCGCCGCCGCGCCCGCCATGAGGAGCGTCGTGGTCTCCGCCGAATCCATGCCGAGGCGCAGGCCGTAGAGCGGCAGCGCCACGTAAAACGCGGTCTGCGACGCGCCGGCCAGCAGCGCGCCGAGAATCGCCATCGGCGAAATCTTCAGAAACCGCCGCAGCGGCATGCGCTCCGAGGCGGTGAACTCCGGCGCCGGGCTGCGCGACACCAGAAGCGGAATCAGGCACAGCGAAATCAGGATCGAGGTGAGGCCGAAGAGCTTGGTGCCGGTGCTGTCGTGCAGGCCGGCGAGGCCCTGGCCGATCACCGTGCCTACCGTCTGGGTGACGAAGTAGATGGAGAGCAGCGCGGCGCGGGAGCGGTTTTCCGCCTTGGCGTTGAGCCAGCTCTCGGCGATGACGAAGAGGCCGGGGAAGCACAGCCCGGCGAGGAAGCGCATGCTCCCCCAGACCCACGGGTCGTTGGTAAGCAGGTGCACCACCGCGGCGGTGGAGCACAGCGAGGCGAGCGCGCCGAAGGAACGGATGTGGCCGACCCGCTCCACCAGCTTGGGCGCGTACGACGACCCGGCAAGCGCGCCGAGCGGATAGGCCGCCTGGATCAGGCCGATCTCGGTGCTGGTGAAGGCGATCGCCGCGCCGCGCACGGAAAGCAGGGTGGTGAGCAGGCTGCCCGCCGCCACCAGCATCAGAATGCCGGCGAAGAGGGCCCAGTCGTTCTTGAACGTACGCCACATCGAAAACGCACTCGCACCGGGAACACTCGTCCAGAGGTACGGGAAATCGGTGCGCCGGGGAAGAGCAAATGCGGCGGCGGCAACGTTCCGCTCAGGAGACGAGCAGGCTGCGCAGCACGTAGTCGAGGATGCCGCCGTTGAGCCAGTAGTCGACCTCGTAGACGGTATCCAGACGCACCCGCAGATCCACCGCCTCCTCCGCACCGGACGGGCGGCGGATGCGGCAGGTCAGGCTGCCCCCGGGACGGCGGATTTCGGTGAGGCCCGCGATATCGAAGGTTTCCGCGCCGGTCAGGCCGAGGGTGGTGCGGTCCACCCCCTCGGGAAACTGCAGCGGCAACACCCCCATGCAGATCAGGTTGGAGCGGTGGATGCGCTCGAAGCTTTCTGCGATCACCGCACGAACACCGAGCAGGCGCGTCGCCTTGGCCGCCCAATCGCGCGAAGACCCCGTGCCGTACTCCTTGCCCGCGACGATGACCAGGGGCACCCCCTGTTTCCGATAGGCGGCGGCGGCATCGTAGACGTCCATCACCGCGCCCGACGGCATCAGGCGGGTGAAGCCGCCTTCGGTGCCCGGCGCCATCTCGTTCTTCAGGCGGATGTTGGCGAAGCCGCCGCGCATCATCACGTGGTGGTTGACCCGCCGCCCCAGGAAGGAGTTGAAGTCCGCCGGGGTCACCCCCTGGGCGATGAGGTAGCGGCCCGCGGCGCTGTCCGGCGTGATCACGCCGACCGGGGAGATATGGTCGGTGGTGATCGAATCGCCGAGGATGAGCAGCGCCCGCGCCGCGGCGATGTCCTGCGGCTGCGGCGGCTGCGGCGTGGTGGTCTCGAAGAATGGCGGCTGCAGGATATAGGTGCTGCGCGGATCCCAATCGAAGGTGACGCCGTCGGCGGCGGGCAGCGCATTCCACACCGCGCCGCCCTCGAACACCCCGGCATAGGATTCGCGGTAGAGATCCGGCGTCACCGCGTCGCGCACCGCGGCGGCGATTTCATCCGGGGCCGGCCAGATGTCCGCGAGGAACACCGGCTTGCCGTCCGCGCCGGTGCCGAGAGGCTCGGTGAGAAGGTCGCGCCGCAGCGTCCCGGCGATCGCGCAGGCGACGACCAGGGGCGGCGAGGCGAGAAACGCCATGCGGCACTGCAGGTGCACCCGGCCCTCGAAATTGCGGTTCGACGAGGTGACCGCGGCGACCATCAGGTCGTTCTCCGCGATCGCCCGGCTCACCGGCTCGGCCAGCGGCCCCGAATTGCCGAGGCAGGTGGTGCAGCCGAAGCCGACCACCTGGAAGCCCAGCTCGTCCAGCGGCTTTTGCAGTCCGGCGCGCTTGAGATAGGCGGCGACCACGTGCGAGCCCGGCGCCAGCGAGGTCTTCACCCACGGCTTGGCGGTAAGCCCGCGGGCGCGCGCCTTGCGGGCCAGCAGGCCCGCCGCCAGAATCACCGAAGGATTGGACGAATTGGTGCAGCTGGTGATGGCGGCGATCGCGATGTCGCCATCAGCGATCGCCGCCGGGGCGCCGTCTTCCTGTGGGGGATGGGGGGGAGTGGAAGACGCGGCGCCGCGAAACTGCGAAATCGTACCGGCCACGGTGGCGGCGACATCGGACAACGCCACCCGGTCTTGCGGACGCCGCGGCCCGGCCATGCTCGGCTCGATGGCGGAGAGGTCGACCTCCACCACGTCGCTGAACACCGGTTCCGGCGTATCGGCGCCGCGCCACAGGCCCTGCGCCCGCGCATAGGCCTCCACCAGCGCCACCTGCTCCGGATCGCGGCCGGAGAGCGCGAGGTACTCGATGGTGCGGCGGTCGATGGGGAAGAAACCCATGGTCGCGCCGTATTCCGGCGCCATGTTGGCGATCGGCGCACGGTCGGTGAGGGAAAGGGCGGACACCCCCTCGCCCCAGAACTCGACGAACTTCTGCACCACGCCCATGCGGCGCAGCACCTGGGTGAGGGTGAGCACGATATCGGTGGCGGTAAGCCCCGGGCGCGGCGCGCCGACGAGGCGGCAGCCGACCACCTCGGGAATCGCCACCGAAACCGGCTGGCCGAGCAGCGCCGCCGCCGCCTCGATGCCGCCGACGCCCCAGCCGAACACGCCGAGGCTGTTGACCATCGGGGTGTGACTGTCCATGCCGAGCAGGGAATCGGGGCAGGCGATTTCGCGGCCGTCTTCGTCCTGCGCGGTCCACACCACGCGGGCGAGGTATTCGAGGTTGATCTGGTGGCAGATCCCCGCCCCCGGAGGCACCACGGCGAAGTTGCGGAACGACCCTTCCGCCCACTTGAGGAAGCCGTAACGCTCGCCGTTGCGCCGGTATTCCTGCTCGACGTTGCGGATAAGCGCGTCGGCGCGGCCCGCCACGTCCACGTTGACCGAATGGTCGACCACGAGATGCGCCGGAATCACCGGGTTGATCCGCGCCGGATCGCCGCCCAGCGCCCGCATCGCATCGCGCATCGCCGCCAAGTCGGCCAGCAGCGGAATACCGGAGGAATCCGGCATCAGGATGCGCACCGGATGGAAGGCGATCTCCCCCGAGGGGTGGCGGTTGCGCGTCCAGGCGGCGAGGGAAACGATATCCGCGGGGGTGACGGTGCGCCGGTCCTCGTGGCGCAACGCATTCTCAAGCAGCACCTTGAGCGAATAGGGAAGCCGGGAGACGTCGGGAAGGCCGTGCTTTTCCGCCGCCTCGAGGCTCCAGTAGCGGAGCTTCCGCCCACCGACGTCGAGGTCTTGCAATGCGTTGAAACTGTCGGGTCGCAGCATGGGTCGTATCCGTTCTAGGGTTGCGGCACCAGCACCGCGCCTTCCATCAGGCGGCGGGTGGTGCGCCATACCACCGCCTCGCGCGCGGTCCACGCGCCCTCGGCGTCCTTGCCCACATCGGCGGCCACCTCGGTGACGCCGGAGGGATGGCCGATGCGGATCGTCTCCCCCGCCGGGCGGGCGAGCCGGGCCACCACGCTGCCCGCGATGCGCGCCGCCGCGGCGACGCACAGCGCGCCGGTGACCGGCACCGCACGGTGCGGCTGGCCCACCGAGATCATGCGGATGAGCAGGTCGCAATCCGCCGCGGCCAGGGTCTCGCCGGAGAGCAGGCGGCTGTCCGCCGGGGCGGCGATCACGGCGACGCGCGGGATCGCCATGCCCACGCCTTCCGGCGTGGCGGCGAGGCCCATGCGCACCCCGGCGAGGCGGCGGATCGTCTCCAGCCGCGCCATCGCCCCGGCGTTGCGCTCGATCTCTTCCGGGTGTTCCCGTGCGGTGAGGCCGAGGTGCGCGGCATCGACGAAAACGCAGGCGGCGGCGGCATCGACCAGGGAGGCCTCGATACCGCCGAGGCCCGGCACCGGCAGCGCTTCCGACGGCCTCCCCGTGGGCAGCAGGGAACCGGTGTTGGCGCCGCCGGGCGAGAGGAAGGCAAGGCGGATCGGCGCGCCCGACCCGGCCACGCCAGGAATGACGCAGCCGCCTTCCTCCACCGCGCGGCCGCCGGACACGGCGAAACGCGCGGCGATGATCTTACCGGTGTTGGTGTTGTGGATGCGGACGCACGCCTCGCCGTCGGGCACGGAGACCAGGCCCTCATCCACCGCGAAGGGACCGATCGCCGAGGACATGTTGCCGCAGTTGCCCTTGTAGTCGACCGCCGCCTGTTTCACCGCCGCCTGGGCGAAGGTGTAGTCGACGTCGGCGTCGGGCCGCGACGGCGGTCCGACGACGCAGATCTTCGACAGCGAGGAAATCCCGCCGCCCATGCCGTTGAGTTGCCGCCCGTAGGGGTCCGGGCTGCCGATCGCACCGAGGAACAGGGCGTCCCACTCGGCACGGTCCTCCGGCAGATCCTCCCGGCGGAACACCAGCGCCTTGCTGGTGCCGCCCCGCATGAACACGGCCCGTATCCGGCGTGCGGCGCTCATGACGCACCTCCACGGCGGGCGAGGAAGCGCGCCTTCATCGGTTCCCAGAACAGCGACAGCAGCAGCAGCACGGCGAACACCATGGTGATCGGGCGGCCGAACAGATAGCCGATGTCGCCACCGCTGATCTGATAGGTGCGCAGCAGTTCGCCCTCCGCCATCTTGCCGAGGATGAGGCCGACCGCGGCGCCCGCCACCGGATAGTCGTAGCGCCGAAGCAGCCAGCCGAGGGCGCCGAACACCCACACCGCGATCGGCCCGACGATGCTGCCCTCCAGGGCGAACGCGCCCAGGGTGGAGAGCACCAGCACCGACGGCACGAGGAAGCGCAGCGGCACCTTCACGATGGAGCTGAGCAGGTGGATGAACAGGAGGCCGACGCCGACCAGCAGAAACACCTGGATGAAATTGCCGATGATGATGCCGTAGACGATGTCGGTCTGCTCGCGGATGAACCGCGGTCCGCCGGTGATGTTGTGCATCATGAAGGCGGCCATCATCACCGCGGTGCCGCCGCCGCCGGGGAGCCCCAGGGCGAGCAGGGTGCCGATGGAGCCGCCCTCGGCGCTGGAGTTGGCGGATTCGGCGGCGACCACGCCCTTCGGGTTGCCGGTGCCGAAGGTATCCGCATCGGGGGCGCGGCGCCGCGTCTCGGCATAGGAGACGAGGTTGGCCACCGACGAGCCGACGCCCGGCACCGCGCCGATCAGCGTGCCGATGATGCCGCCGCGCAGGAGCACCTTGGGATACTTGAACGTGGAGGCGAACCCTTTGAGGATGCGGGCGAAGCTCAGGCGGCGCGCGTCCTCGCTTTCCACCAGGTAGGGCTTCTCGACCAGATTGAACAGCTCGGACGCGGCGAACAGGCCGATCAGCCCCGGCACCCACGGAATGCCGTCGAGCAGGAACGGGCTGCCGAAGGTGCCGCGGATGGCGCTGTTGGTGCTCATGCCGATGGTGGCGATGAGCAGGCCGAAGGTTCCGGCGAGGATGCCGCGCGCCATGTATTTGCCGCGCAGGGTGGCGATCAGGGTCAGGCCCCACAGCACCACCACGAACATTTCCGAAGGGCCGAGCTTCAGCACCGCGGTGGACAGGGGCTGCACCAGCAGGAACAGGATGATGTAGCCCATGGCGACGCCGAAGCACGAAGAGCCGAGCGCGAGGCCGAGGGCTTCGTTGTGCAGGCCCTTGCGCGCCATCGGGTAGCCGTCGAAGGTGGTGGCGACGCATGACGATGTGCCGGGAATGTTCATCAAAATCGCCGAGACGCTGCCGCCGAACGACCCGGCGGTGAAGATCGCGGTGAGGAACAGCATCGCCTGCAGGAAATCCATGTACAGGGTCGCTGGCAGAAACACCGCCATCGCGGTGGAAATCTGAAGGCCGGGCACCGCGGCGAAAACCAGCCCGATGACCAGACCGGGAATCACCACCATCCACGGCGCGAACGAATGAAACAGCAGGTGCAGTGCCTGCCCGAGAGCATGCATGTCGATCATGAGATGGGCACCACCAGGGTTGGCATGGGATAGGGGGTCATCAGGCCGAACAGCCACACCGCGAGACTGCCGAAGAGCAGGCTGTAGACGATCACCGTCAGCGGCCGCCGCTCGCCTGCAAGCACCAGGGAGGCGGCAATGAACAGCCAGCTCGCGACGTCGTAGCCGATGGTCTCCAGGCCCACGATGTAGAGGCCGAAAAGGACGATGAACGCCACCGGGCGATAGCGCGTGAGGCCGGACGCTCCCGCCGGGGTTTCCGCTTCCGCCGGGGCCTCCGGCTCCACCGCGTCCGGCGCGGTGCAGGCGTCGCGCAGACGGCGGAAGAGAATCAGCCCGCACAGGCAGAGCGCCAGCGCCGAGGCCGGGGCAATGAGGATGAGATTGGTTACTGTAGAGGACGCATGGTAGGCATCGAGAAAATACCAGGACACCCAGCCGCCGATACCCAGCACGAATAGAACGTGTCCCCATTCAAGCCGTTTGAGGGCCTTCTCCATGGCAAGCACTCCCGCCGCGGCCGCGGAAGCGGGCGCATGCCGCCCGCCCCGCCGAACCGTGAGACGTCAAGATCACTTCGTCAGATTGGCGTACTTCTTGAGCAACTCGTAGTTGCGCATGATGATCTCGGTGGTCTTTTCCGGGCCGAGCCAATCCGCGCCGATGCCGGCTTCCTTGAAGAACTTCTGCACGTCCTTGCGGGCGAGAGTCTTCTTGTAGGCATCGACCAGCTTGTTCCAGCGCTCCGGATATTTCTCCTTGACCTCTTTCCTCACCGCGAGGGCCCGCATCGAGCCGTTGAGGATCGGCATGGTCGCGCCCAGGGGCTTCAGGGCTTCCTCGATCGGGGGAGCGTCCCAATCCTTGACGCGGTCTTCGCGCATCACCGCGAGCGGACGGGTGAACTCGCGGATACCCTCGCTGCCTTCGCCGGAGAGAAGCGTGATGTCGACCTGGCCGCCGGCCACCGCGGCGCGCGCCGCGCCGCCGCTGTTGTAGCTGACGATATTGAGCGCGCCTTCCGGCAGCTTCGCCGCCTCGGCCAGCATCAGGGCGTGCAAATGGCCGGAGGAGTTGGGCACGATGCTGACGCTGTGCTTCTTCGGTTCCTTGCGGACCGCCTCGATGAACTCGGCGAGGGTCTTATACGGCCGGTCCTTGTTGAGCAGGATGATGTCCCAGTCGTTCCACTGCGAATTGATGTAGGCGAAGTCGGTCATCTTATAGGATGCGCCGCCGTGGATGATCGAATCGGCCAAATAGGGTGAAACCGAAGTGGCGAGGATGGTGTAGCCGTCGTCGGCCTGATTGCGCACATAGGTGGCGGCCAGTTGGCTGCCCGCTCCGGGTTTGTTGATCACCTTGATCGGCTGGCCGAGTTCATCGGCCATAAAGCTCGCAAGGCCGCGCGCGGTGCGGTCGGCGCTGCCCGCGACGCCGAAACCGACGACGAAGGTCAACGGCCTGTCCGGCCAGGCATCGGCGGCGGCGGCCGGCGCCGCCAGCAGCGGCAACACGGTTGCCGCCAGGGCGGCCCCCCGCAAAACGCGGCCGAAACCAATCATTTGCTTTTTCATAGCGTTCCTCCGGTTGAGGCGGTTATGCCTTTAGTCTTGGTTTACGCTAAAAATACGAGCCCCTTCTCGCAAACTGTCGACATAACAATGTAGCCCTTCGCGACAAAGATTCAATTCACAATTTATTTTTTCCGGGAACCCGCCACGCCCGTTCTAAAAAATTCCAGGCTTTCTGCGGAAAAATTGAGGTAATGGAAATCCGCGGCGCGGTTGCGGCGACTCCGGAGGGTATTGATCTTTTTGCGCGATCGTCGATATAGTGTCGACAATATCACCAAGCACGCATCGCCAGGAGGCAAGACCAAAGTGCATGACGACGCCTCGGACATCTCCCTCGCCAACCGCCTGTTCGAAACCCTCGGTGAGGAGATCATCTCCGGCATCCTGCCGCCCGGCGCGAAACTGAGCGAGCCGGTGCTGTCACGCCGCTTCGGCGTCAGCCGCAGCCCGGTGCGCGAGGCGTTGCGCCGCCTCGAGGAGCGCAACCTGATCACCAGCGCGCCCAACCTCGGGGCGCGAGTCGCCAGCTTCTCGCCGGCGCAGCTTCTGGAGGTGTTCCACGTCCGCGAGGCGATGGAGGGCATGGCCTGCCGACTCGCCGCCGAACGCATGACCACGGAAGAGATCGACGCGCTCGAGAAAATTCTCGCGGCGCACGAGCGCGATCTCTCGGCGCGGCACGACGGCGCCTATTACCAGGACACCTACGAACTCGACTTCCACTACCGGATCGCCCGCGGCAGCCGCAACTTCCTTCTCGAGAAGATGCTCTGCGAGGAGTTCTACATGCTGATCCGGCTGTTCCGCCGCCATCACCATTGGGTATCGAGCCGCGGGCGCAAGGCGTGGGAAGAGCACTCGCTTATCCTCATCGCCCTGCGCAGGCGGGATGCCGAACTGGCGGAAATCCTGATGCGCCGCCACGTTGCGGCGGCGCGGCAAAATTTCGAGGCCGGGCTGCGCCGCGGCGCGGACCCGGTTCCCGGTGCGGAGGCCTCCCGCACCCCTTCCCTGGAGAACACACACCATGCGAACCTCGACGATCCTGCGCAAGCTGATTGAAAACGGCGAAACCACCGTCGCCCCCGGCGTCTACGACGGCATCTCGGCGCAGCTGGTGGAACAAGCCGGTTTCGCCGCGGTCTATGCGAGCGGCGGCGCGATCTCCCGCGCCGCCGGCATGCCGGACCTCGGCCTGCTCGGCATGTCGGAAGTGGTGGACCGCCTGGAAAACATCGTCGACGCCACCGCCCTGCCGGTGATCGCCGACGCCGACACCGGCTACGGCAACGCGCTCAACGTGCAGCGCATGGTGCGCGCCTTCGAGCGCGCCGGAGTGGCGGGCTTCCACCTGGAGGATCAGCAGTTCCCCAAGCGCTGCGGCCACTACGACGACAAGTCCCTGGTTCCGGTGAAGGAGATGGCGCAGAAGATCCGCGCCGCGCGCGACGCCTCCACCGACCCGGATCTGGTGATCATCGCGCGCACCGATGCGCTGGCGGTGGAGGGTTTCGAGGCTGCGATCGATCGCGCCGGGGCCTACCGCGAGGCCGGGGCCGACGTCCTCTTCGTCGAGGCGCCGCAGACCGAGGAACAGATCGCCGAGATCTCGAAGCGCCTGCCCTACCCCAAGCTGATCAACATGTTCGAGGGCGGCAAGACCCCGCTCATGCCGGAGGCGCGGCTGCGCGAACTCGGCTATGCCATCGTCATCATCCCGAGCGACCTGCAGCGCGCCGCCCTTTTCGCGATGCGCGAAACGCTGGCGGCGATCCGCCGCGACGGCAGCAGCGCCGCATTGCGCGAGCGCCTGCTTTCGTTCAAGCAGCGCGAACTGGTGGTGGGCACCGCCGCCTACCTGGAACGCGACAAGTCCTACGCCGGCTGAAGCCTGCGGCGCGCCGGAAAACCTCTTCCGGCGCGCCGCCGCTTCTCAGTCCCGCATCTGCACGATCTTTTTGTGCTTCCTGAGCGCATAAACCAGCGAAACCGCGGCGAGCACGAGGAAGGCGAGCGAAATCGGCTTCTCGTAGAAGATCGCGGTCGAGCCGTTCGCGATGGTGAGCGCGTTGCGGAACGACTGCTCCGTCATGCTGCCGAGAATCAGCGCCAGCACCAGCGGCGGGATGGGGATCTCCAGCTTCACCAGCATGTAGCCGCCGAGCGCGCACACCGACACCAGGATGAAGTCGAAGGCGCTGTAGTTGAGGAAATAGGTGCCCATGTACCCCATGCCGAGGATCAGGGGCAGCATGATGCGCTGCGGGATCTTCAACAGACGCACCAAGGGCACCGCGAGCGGCAGGTTGATCATCAAGAGGATGATGTTGCCCACCAGCATCGAGGCGATGACGCCCCAGGCGATCTCCGGGTGCTGATCGAAGAGGATGGGGCCGGGGCGCACGCCCAGCATCATCAGCGCGCCGAGCATCACCGCGGTGGTGCCGGAGCCGGGAATGCCCAGAGTCAGGAGCGGCACCAGCGCGCCGCAGGAGCAGGCGTTGTTCGCCGCCTCCGGCCCGGCGAGGCCCTCGATCGCGCCCTTGCCGAAGGTTTGCGGCTTCTTGCTCACCGATTTTTCCACCGCATAGGCGAGGAAGGTGGCGATGGTGCCGCCCGCGCCGGGCAGCACGCCGACGCAGAAGCCGAGCGGGCTGTTGCGCAGCATCGGCATGATCGTCGCCTTGAACTCCGCCCACGACAGCCACACCCGGCCGATGCTCTTGGCGTCCACGTCGTAGCGCACGTCGATCGACTTGTAGTTCTTGAACACCTCGGCCACCGCGTAGAGGCCGATCATCATCACCAGGAAGTCGATGCCGTCCTGCAGCTCGGAAATCCCCATGGTGAAGCGGATCGCGCCGGACTGCCCGTCGATGCCGATGGTGGACAGCATGAAGCCCATGCCCATGGCGATGAAGCCCTTGAGGACGCTGCCCTCGGAGAGGGTGATCGTCGCGGTGAGCGCGAACAGCATCAGCGAGAACTTCTCCGCCGGGCCGAACTCCAGCGCCATCGCCGCCACCGGCGCGGTGAAGAAGGTGAGGCAGACCATGCCGACGATGCCGCCGACGAACGAGGCGATCGCCGAGGTGGCGAGCGCGCTGCCGGCGCGGCCGCTTTTCGCCATCGGGTAGCCGTCGAAGCACGAGACGATCGCCGAGGCGTCGCCAGGGGTGTTGATCATGATCGCCGCGCGCGAACCGCCGAACATCGCGCCGTAGTAGATGGCGCACATGGTGATGAGAGCGGTCGCCGGGTTCATGCCGTAGGTGATGGGAATGAGAATGGCCACGCCGGTGGCCGGGCCGAGACCGGGCAGCATGCCGATCACCGTGCCCATCAGGCCGCCGATGAACACCCAGAGTATGTTCGTCGGGGTCAGCGCCAGGTCGAGGCCGAGAAGCAGATTGTGAAACACCGCGTCCATGGTCGCATCTCCGTCAGAAGGGAAGAACCGCGCCGAGAACGCCGCGCGGCAGGCTGAGCTTCAGGATCAGCGCAAAGGACACGAAGGTCACCACCGAGAACAGCACGGCGATGGTGAGGTTCTGCACGTGGCGCCCGACGTTGATCAGCGAAGACACGAACATCATGAACAGGAAGGTGGCGATGAGATAACCGAGGTCGTCGAGCACCAAGCCGTAGATGATGCCCGCCGCCATGGTGAGCAGAATGCGCACCCACACCGTGCGGTCCGCGGCGACCCCCCAGGAGAAGGGCTTGCGCTCGGCACTGCGGAAATCCTGGACCAGCAGCGCAAAGCCGCAGCCGATCACCAGAGCCGCAATGAGAAACGGAAACGCGCGCGGACCGACCTGGTCGCCCGCATCGAACACCGGGACGGCGAACGCCCCGGCCAGATAAAACACCCCCAGAACCACGGCAAGAATGCCGGCCGTCCTATTCTTGGTCATCCCCATCGCTCCATCGGTTCGTGGCGCCGGCGCGGAAAGGGCCCTCCGCCCTGTTCCGCACCGGCAGGAAGTCGGAAAAACGGGGACCTACTTGATCAGGCCGACGCTCTTCAGGCTCTCCCGCATCAGAACGTCCTGCTTGCCCAGGAAGGCCTCATGCGCCGCGGCATTCTGGTAGAACGAATCCCACTCCAGGGTTTCGAGCGACTTCTTCCAGGTCGGGGTCTTCACCATCTTGGCGATGGTGTCGTCCCAGAACTTCTTCTGCTCGGCGGAAAGGCCCGGAGCGGCGATCAGGCCGCGCCAGTGCGGGAACACGAAGTCCACGCCCTGTTCCTTCCAGGTCGGCACGTTGGGAAGCGCCGGGACGCGCTCGGGCGAGCTCACCCCGAGGAGGCGGATCTTGCCCGCCTTCACCTGTTCCAGGGTTTCCGCCAGGCTGATCGTGATCGCCTGGATGTGGCCGCCGAGAAGCGCCGGAATCTGCTCCGAAGCGGTCTTCGGGTAGACCACGAACTTCACCGCCTTCGGGTCTGCGCCGAATTCCTTGGTCAGGGTGAGGAACTGGATGTGGTCGTCGTTGCCGAGCGCCGGGCCGACGCCGATGTGCATGCTCGACGGGTCCTTCTTCATCGCCTCGAAGAACGTCTTGCCGTCCTTCCAGGGGGCGTCCGCCTTCACCGCCACCACTTCCCATTCCGCCATCAGGGCGGCGAGCGGGAAGAAATCGTGGAAGGTGAGCGGGCTCTTGCCGAGAAGGTTGTTCTGCAGGATCAGGGGCGAGGTGGCGGCGAGGAATTCGCCCTGCCCGGCCTTGCCCTTGAGGTAGGTCCAGCCCGCGGCGCCGCCGCCGCCCGGCTTGTTGGTGACGATGATCGGCTTATCGACCAGTTTCTCCTCGGTCAGCGCCTTCTGCACGGTGCGGGCCAAAAGGTCCCAGCCGCCGCCGGGACCGGCCGGCGCGATGATCTCGATCGGCCGTTGCGGCTTCCAATCCTTGGCCAGCGCCGTCTGCGCG
>JBFWJB010000036.1:0-14219 GCA_050253435.1 Rhodospirillaceae bacterium | reverse complement strand
CGGCCTGCTGGCGCAGCCGCGGCGGAAGCGCGGCGACGGACTGGTGCAAATCCTCTTCGTCGGCAGGCTGGACGCACGCAAGGGGGCGCACTTGCTGCTCGACGCCTTTGCCCGGCTGCGGACGGAGGGGCTGCCCCTGCGGCTGGTCGTCGCCGGCGACGGCGCGGAGGCCGCCGCCCTTGCCGCGCGGGCCCGCGGCCTGCCCGAGGTGCGCTTCGCCGGGCGCGTTTCGGAAGCGGAAAAGGCGCGGCTGCTGGCGGAGTCCGACATCTTTTGCGCGCCGTCGCCGGGCGGCGAGAGTTTCGGCCTGGTGGTCGCCGAGGCGATGGCCGCCGGACTGCCGGTGGCGGCGGCGGCCAACGCCGGGTATGCCCGGGTGCTGGCGGCGCGCCCGGAGTGCCTGGCCGCGCCCGGCGACGCCGCCGCCCTTGCCGCAGTGCTGCGGCGCCTTGCCGCCGACGCCGGGCTGCGCGCCGAACTCGGCGCGTGGGGAAGGACCGAGGCGCGGCAGCACGACGTTGCCGCCTGGGTGGAGCGCTACGAAGAGATTTATACCGAGGCGACAAACCATGCCCGCACACGCAACGGCTCGTAGTAAGATGCGGAAAAAGGGATTCCGAGGGGAAAGGCAGCTCATCGTGAGGGATACACCGCGACGTGCGTCCGCCGGGACAAGGGGGGCCGTGCTCGCCTGTGCGCTGAGTCTCTGCGCGGCGGCGGCGCAGGCGCAGGAGCAGGGCAGCATCAGCCTGGAAGCGGCGCTCGCGCGCATTCTCGCCGCCAACCCGCAGGTCGATCTGCAGAAGGCGTCGGTGGAGCAGGCGCAGGGCAACGTGATGATCACCGAGGGGGCGTTCGACTGGTCCCTCACCGCCGGGCTGGCCAATTCCCGTTCCCAGGAATCCAGCTTCAGTTCCTCCACCGGCCAGGAGGTTCCCACCCAGATCCTCACCGATGCGGTATCGATGGGCACCTCCAAGACCTTCCGCAACGGCTGGAGCCTCACGGTTTCCAACGAGGTCGGCCGCAGCCGCCTCGACGACGCGCGCTTCGGCACCGTCGGCACCAACGACCTCTCCGCCAAGCTCACCGTGCCGCTGCTCAAGGGCGCGGGCGCGGGCTCGCCGCAGGCCGACCAGAATCAGGCCCTCGCCACCCTGTCGAGCACCCGCCTTTCCAGCGTTCACGAGATCACCGGCCTGATCTACCAAGGCGTCGTCGGCTACTGGAACAGCTATGCCCTGCAGCGCAACATCGACGTGATGAACGAGACGATGCAGCGCGCCGCCGAGGTCGCCGACATGCTGGTGGCGCGGGTGAGAGGCGGCGAACTCGCCCAGGTGGAATACGACCGCTCCCTCGCCGAGCTGCGGCTGCGCGAGGTGGACGTGCTCGATTCCGTGCAGAGCGCGGTGTCTGCCCGCGAACAGCTTGCGGTCATCCTCGGCATCGACGAGCACGGCGCCGCGCCGGAGGCGGTGACCCCCTTCCCCGAGACGCCCGCTTCCGAAAAGACGGAGGCGCTCAACCGCGCCGCTCTCGTCGCCACCGCGCTCGACCGCCGCCTCGACCTCCAGGCCCTGGAAGAGAGCGCCCGCGCCCAGGGCATCGCGGTGACGAAGTCGGAACACAACGTGATGCCGAGCCTCGATCTCGAGCTGTCATCGGGCTACACCTCGGGGATCGGGCGCTTCAAGTCGTCGGACGTACATTCCCTCTATCGCGGCGGCGAACTCAACGGTCCGGACCATACCGCCCAGGTGACGCTCACCTATCCCCTCGGCAACGACGCGGCGGAGGGCCAGCTGCGCGCCGACAAGGCCTCCCTGCGGCAGATCCGCGCCAACATCCAGACCCTGCGCAACACCATCCGCAGCGACGTGTCCATCGCCTTCAGCCGCCTTTCCACCAGCCTGCGCCAGTTGCGCAAGGCGGAGGAATCCCTGCGCCTGCTGGAAGAGGTGGCGATGGAGACGCGGCGCAAGCTCAGCCTCGGCGGCGCGACGATGACCGACCTCGTCAGCGTCGAGGACCGCCTGGCGACCAGCCGCCTGCAGGTGATCGAGGCGAAGCGCGGCTACGCCACCGCGCTTGCCGAGCTGCGCTACGTCACCGGCACCCTCGCCGCGCCGGAAGGGGACGGCGTGCGCCTGGACTCGGTGGTCCTGCGCACCCTGCCATAAGGCGCTCCGGATGACCGCACGCCGCAGATACCGCCACGTCATCGTCACCGGAGGGTCGAGCGGCATCGGCCTTGCCGTGGCGCAGGCGGTGTCGCCGCGCGCCGACGCCCTCACCCTGGTCGCGCGGCGGGCGGAGCCGCTGGCCGAGGCCGCGCGGCTGCTCTCGGGCGCGGGGGCGGCGGTGGCGGCGCGGTCCGCCGACGTCGCCGACGCGGCGGCGCTGGCCGCCGCGCTGGCCGCCGCGGTGGAAGAACGCGGCCCGGCGGATCTGGTGGTGGCCGCGGCGGGCCGGGTTTCCGTCGGACGCTTTGCCGATCTCGACGGCGCGGCCTTCGATGCGGACATGGCGGTCAACTACTTCGGCGTCCTCAACACGGTGCGCGGCCTGCTCGCGCCCGGGCGGCTGGCGGCAGGCGCCCGTCTGGTGCTGGTCTCTTCCGGCACCGGGCTGGTCGGGGTGCCGGGGTACGGCGCGTATGCGCCTTCCAAGTTTGCGGTGCGCGGCCTCGCCGAGGTGCTGCGCCTCGAACTCGCACCGCGCGGCATCGGCGTCACCGTGGTCTATCCGCCGGACACCGAAACGCCGCAGCTCGCCGCCGAGCGCCCCCTCCGTCCGCCGGAGACCGCGGCGGTGGCCGGGGCCGCTCCGGCGCTTTCCGCTGCGGCGGTGGCGGCGGCGATCGTGCGCGGCGCGGAGCGCGGGCGCTTCATCGTCGCGCCGGGGGCGAAGATGACCCTGCTCGCGGCGCTGCACAGCTTGATTCATCCCTTCTGGCGCGCCTGGTGCGACCGGCGGCTGCGCAGGCTTGCGCGATGAACGGCGAGGGGGTGGGGCTGCTGCTGCGCCTGATCGGCGCGCTCTTTCTCGCCGGGGGCGTGGGCATCGGCGCGGCCTGGCTGATCCCGGCGACGCGCGCCGCGGCCCGGCCGTTCCTGCCGCTGTTCGCCCAGGAGGTTCTTATCGTCGCGCCGGTGGCGGCGCTGGCGCTGCTGCCCGGCGGATGGGCCTGGGCGCTGCTTTCCCTGTTCATCGTGCGCGGCGGCTGGGAACTGGCGGTCACCGCCCGCACCGCGCCGCAGGCGGCGGTGCCGCTCGTGCTTTTCGGCCTGTGGAGCCTTGCCGCCGCCGCGCTGGCCGGGTTCGCCCTCGCCGTCGGGGCGCAGGCCCTGGTGCTGCTGGTCTACCTGACGGTGGAAGGGGGCGATTCCGCCGCCCTGCTCGTCGGGCGGCTGATCGGCCGCATCCATCCCTTTCCGCATCTCAGCCCGCGCAAGACCCTTGCCGGGTGCGTCGCCGGAGTGGCCGCCGCCTGGGGACTGGGCATCGCCGGGGGCGTGGCGGCCGGTCTGCCGCCTTCCCGCGCCGTCATCGCCGCCGGCGCCGCCGCGCTCGCCGGGCTGGCGGGCGATCTCTCGGTTTCGGCGGTGAAGCGGGCCGCCGGGGTCAAGGACTTCCCGCCGGTGCTCGCCCGCCACGGCGGCGTGCTCGATATTTACGATTCCTTCGTCTTCGGCCTGCCCGCCGCGATTCTCGCCCTGGCGCTCACGACCTGAGGGCGCGCGTCTTGTACCAGCCGCGCACTGCGCGGTAGGCGGCGGTGAAATCCCGCCGCGCCGCGGCGAGGCGGGCGTCCGGCGTCTGCGGCGGGTCGAAGCGCCGTTCCGGCTGCGACAGGGCGGCGGCTTCCGCCCAGGTGCGGCTCCAGCCGAGGGCGAGGCGGGCGCACGCCATCGCGCCGAAGGCGCCGCCGAGTTCCGGGTTGGCCATGCGCAGCACCGGGCGGCCGAGCACCTGCGCCAGCACCGCGGGCACGAGGTCGGAGCGGGCGCAGCCGCCGAGCAGGCGCACCGGTTCGCCGGGGGCGATGCGGGCGAGCCGCGAAAGCGGCGTCATCGCGCTTTCCAGGTTGAAGGCGACGCCCTCCACCACGGCGCGGGCGACGTCCTCGCGGCGGTGGGCGAGGGAGAGGCCGAGCAGGCCGCCGCGCAGGTCGGGGTCGTCCATCGGCACCCGCTCGCCGAACAGCCAGGGCAGGAAGGTGAGGCCGCGCGCGCCGGGTTCCGAGGCTTCCGCCAGGCGCATCAGGTCGGGCGCGCCGGTATCGCCCGATCCCTCCGCCAGCCCCAGCCAGCGGCACACCGCATCGAGGCAGGCCCCGGCGGTCTCCTGCGTCGCGATGACGAGGTAGCGTCCGGGGTCGGCGGCGCGCAGCGTGCCGATGGAAGCGAAGGGGTCGAGGGCGCGGCGCTCCATGTGGGCGGCGCACCACGCGCTGGTGCCGAGGTAGATGTGCGGCGCGGCGGCGGCCACCGACCCGGCGGCCAGGGAGAACGCAGCCACGTCGCCCAGACCGGCGGCCACCGGCGTGCCGGGGGCGAGGCCGAGGTCCTCCGCCGCGGCGGGCAGCAGGCCGCCGACCAGGGTGTCGGCCGGGCGGATCTGCGGCAGCAGCGCCGCATCCACCCCGAGGCGGGCGAGCAGCGGCGGCGACCAGGCGTTGATCCGGCTGTCCATCATCCAGGTGAGGTGGGCGCAGTCCGGCGTGGTGACGCGCTCGCCGGTGGCGCGGGCGAGCAGGTAGTCCTTGACGTCGAGCACCGCGCGGGTGCGCGCCCAGCGCTCCGGATCGTTCTCGCGCAGCCACGGAATCTTCGTTGCCGGGTCCTTGCCCGAGCGGTTGGGCGCGCCGGTGGTCAGCCGCACCCAGTGCAGCAGCGGCAAGAGGCCGTAGCCGCGAATGCTGGGGAAGCCGCCGATCAGCCGCCGCGCCAGCGCGGCGGAGCGGGTGTCGAGCCAGATCAGGGCGTTGCCCAGCGCCGCGCCGCGTTCGTCCACCGGCACCGTGCCCGCCATCTGCGCGCAGAAGGAGACGCCCGCCACCGCCTCCGCCGGAACCTGCGCCTCCTCGCGCAGGCGGCGTGCCAGCACTGCGACGGCGCTCCACCAGTCCTGCGGCGACTGCTCCGCCCAGCCCGGCTGCGGATAGAACACCGGCAGCGCCTGGCGCGCCGTGGCGACGACGCGCGCAGCGGAGTCGAAAAGCACGCCCTTGGCCGACGACGTGCCGACGTCGAAGGCGGCGATAAGCTCTCCCCGGGAGGTGTTCATGATTGCAACCGTTACCTTTTTTCGTGGCCGCAGAGGGCGGTGCGGGTGCACACTCGTGCCGGCTGCGGAGGGGAGAAGTCTACGCGATGACGGAGCGCGAAACCACGGTGCCGGTGGTCTACACCTGGGTCGACGATTCCTGGGAGGGCTATCTCGATCTGCGCGACGCCTACGCCGCGACCCGCCACGACCGCAACCCCAACCGCACCCGCGACAACCTCGACATCCTGAAGTACAGCCTGCGCACCCTGGCGACGCACGCGCCGTGGGCGAAGCCGGTGGTGATCGTCTCGATGCGGCCGCAGGCGCCCGCCTGGCTGAACCGCGATCACCCCGACGTGCGGGTGGTGCACCACGATGAGTTCATCCCGGCGGAGTGCCTGCCCACCTTCAACTCTCTGGCCATCGTCGCGCACCTGCACCGCATCCCCGGCGTCGGGGAGACGTTCCTCTACATGGAGGACGACATGCTGCTCAACGCGCCGGTCGCGCCTGCCGACCTCATCGTGCCCGGCGGCGTGCCGCGGCTGTGGGCGCGGCCCTTCCCGGTGCCGCCCGATCTGCCGCCCGGCGACGACCGCCTGTCGCCGTGGACGCGCGCGGTCTCGCACAGCAACCGCCTGCTCGACGCGCGCTTCGGCGCGAAGCCGCGCCCCCATGTCGGGCGGGTGCCGATCCTGGTGCGGCGCGAGGTGTTCGCCGAGATGTGGGAGGCCTTCGGCCCCGAACTCGCGGCGACGGCGCAAAGCCGCTTCCGCGCTGCAGTCAACGTCGCGCCGGAACATCTCTACCCTCACTTCGCTCTGGAGACCGGCCGCGCCGTTCTTGAGCCGGTGCGCGCGATGCACCGCGTGTCCGCCTATTACGGGGCGGAGAACAGCCGTTGGCTCAATCTGCTGGGGTTCGCCTGGCTGCGGCTGTTCCGCCGCCGCTTCCTCTGCCTCAACGACAACTTCGGCGATGCGCCGGACCCGGCGGCGGCGGCGGCGGCGCGCCGCCTGCTGCAAGGCTTCGCGCCGGAACCCGGCCCCTACGAACGCGCCTGATCGAGAAACGCGGCCAGGGCGTCCTGCGCCGCGGGGTCGGTCATCTGCACCGGCGGGGATTTCATCAGCGCCGCCGAGGGGGCGAGCAGCGGCCCGCCGAGGCCGCGGTCGCGCGCCAGGCGGAGGCAGCGGATGGCGTCCGTCACCACGCCCGCGCTGTTGGGCGAATCCTGCACCGACAGGCGCATCTCCAGCTCCAGCGGCACGCCGCCGAAACCGGCGCCCTCGACGCGGATGAAGGCGACCTTGTTGTCCTTCTGCCAGGCGACGTAGTCGCTCGGGCCGATGTGGATGTCGCGGTCCGGCAGCGGCGCGGCGAGCTGCGACTGCACCGAATTGGTCTTGGACTTCTTCTTCGAGGCGAGGCGGTCGCGGGCCAGCATGTTGAGGAAGTCGGTGTTGCCGCCGGTGTTGAGCTGATAGGTGCGGCTGAGGGTGCAGCCGCGGCGGCGCATCAGCTCCGCCACGGTGCGGTGCAGGATGGTGGCGCCGAACTGGCTTTTCACGTCGTCGCCGATGATCGGCAGGCCCGCGGCGCGGAAGCGCTCCGCCCAGGCGGGGTCGGAGGCGAGGAACACCGGAATGCAGTTGACCAGGGCGACCCCGGCGGACAGGCAGGCCTCGGCATAGTGGCGCGCCGCGGCCTCGGAGCCGACCGGCAGGTAGTTGACGAGGATTTCCGCGCCGCTTGCGCGCAGCGCCGCGGCGATATCCACCGGCTTTGCGTCGGCAGGCCGGAAGGCCTGTTCGTCGGGCCAGTCGGCCATGTGCGGCGCGCAGCCGTCGAGAACCGGGCCCATCAGCACCGTCGGGCCGGGGTCGTCGAGCGCGGTCTGGAAGGCGAGGGCGCAGTTCGGCGGCGCGAAAATCGCCTCGGCGAGCGGGCGGCCGACCTTGCGCGAGTCGATGTCGAAGGCGGCGACGACGCGGATGTCGGCGGGCGCGTAGGGGCCGATGCGGGGTTGCATCACTCCTTCGGGAATCTCCGCATGGTCGCGGTAGTAGGCGAGGCCCTGAACCAGGGCGCTGGCGCAGTTGCCGACGCCGGCAATGGCGATGCGGATTTCGGAAGAGCGCTCTGTCATCGATTAAGGTCCGTGGAGGGTCCGGCCGTAGGGAGTCGGATAACCCTTTCCCCGTCATGAATTTTTCACACAGTATGGCGGTATCGGAGAACCCCGGCAAGATTCCCGTGGAGTCAGGGCGCGCCGTCGGCGACGATGCCGCCCATGTCGAGCTTGATCAGCCGGTCGCAGACGGAGAAATAGCGGTCGTCGTGGGTCGCCGCGATCACCGTTACGCCGCGCGCGCGCAGCGACGGCAGGAAGCTGCGGTAGAAGGCGTCGCGGAAGGCGGGGTCCTGCTCCGCGCCGAATTCGTCGAGCAGCAGCAGCGGCCGCTTCTGCGCCAGCGCCACGGCGAGTGCGAGGCGCTTCCGCTGGCCGGTGGAGAGGTCCACGGTGGAAAACCCGCCGTCCTGCAGCGTCACCTTGCGGTCGAGGCCGAAGCGGCGGAGGTCGGCTTCGATCTCCTGCCGCGGCAGCGGGTCGAGGCCGTGCAGCTCGCGGAAGAGGTGAAAGTCGGAAAACACCGCGGCGACGAGGGCGCGGTAGGCGGCGCGGTTGGCGTCGGTGATGGCGGTGCCGCCGAGGCTGAGCGCGCCCTCGTGCGGCGGATAAAGCCCGGCGAGCACCTTCATCAGCGTGGTCTTGCCCGAGCCGTTGCCGCCGGTGAGGAACACCATTTCCCCCGGTGAAACGGAGAGGGAAACCGGCCCGAGGACGAAGGTTTCGTTCCGGTGGGAATCGCGGTAGCGGATGACCACGCCTTCGAGCGCGAGCGGCGCGTCGAAGACGAACGTCGCGCCGGGCTGGGCGGGCGGTTCCCGCCCGGCGTCGATCTCCGCGGCGAGACGGTCGAGGTTGGCCCGCGCGGTGCAGCCGCGCAGGAACGGCCCGACGAAATCCACCAGGGATTCCAGCGGCGCGATGAGGAACACCAGCACCGCGACGATCTGGAAAGTCGAAACGCCTGCCGCATCGAGCCCCCCGGCAGGCAGCAGGGCCACGCCGCCGAGCATCAGGAACAGCAGAATCTGCGAAATCGTGTTGCCGGAGAAGAAGATGAACTCCGACCGCGCGTAATAGGCGCGGAAGCGGTCGGATATCCGGTTCAGCAGGGTTGTGACGCCGTGCGCCGTGTCCGCGTTGAGGCGGATTTCCTTGAAGCCGTCGAGGGCTTCGGCGACGCCGCCGTAATAGGCGGCCTGATCGGCGCGGGCGCGGGCGAGCAGATCCTTGGCGGCGCGCTCGCAGGCGAGGTAGGCGGCCGCGCCGAAGAGCGCCACCGCCGCGGCGAGGAGGAACACCTTGGGCGACAGCCAGGCGAGGTAGGCGAAGCAGAACGCCGCCAGCGCCGCGGCGCGGCAGGCGCCGACGAGGCGCAGCGCGGTGCTGCCGATGGTCGCGACGTCGGAGGTGACGTGGGCGATGATGTCGCCCTCGCCGTAGGTCTCGATGGTGCGCAGGGAGCACCCGGCAATCCTGTCCACCAGGCCTTCGCGCAGTCGGTGCATCAGCCGCCCGGCCATCTCGGTGGCGCGGTACATCGCGAAGTAGGCCCCGGCGACATGCACGGTGAGCGCGCCGAGGAACGCGGCGAGGTGCATCCACGACAGCCCGCCCTCGAGGCGCGCCTGCAAGGCCGCGTTGACGATGGAAAGAACCAGTCCGTTGGACAGCCCCGCCACCACCGACATGGCGATGACCGCGGCCTTGGGGCCCGGGGTCTCCTTCCAGATCAGGTCCAGGCAGCCGGCCGTCATTGCGGCGCGCTCCGCTCCGCGTCGCGGCGGCGCAGCATCCGCCGCGCCCGCAGGAAGCGCTGCGCCGCGGTGGCGTGGCACAGCAGCCCGAGGACGATCAGCAGCGCCTCTGCCGCGTCGCAGGGCCAGGCGGCGGGCCAGGGCAGGAGCGAGGCGGCGACCAGGCCGAGGCCGAGGACGAGGGTGCGTTCCAGCCGTTCCATCAAGTCGGGCCAGGCGGCGTTGTCGATCGGCATCTCGATGGCGCAGCGGGCCTTGGCGTAGGAGACGGAAAGCGCCCCGGTGGCGGCGAGGAAAGCGCCGCCCCAGCCGTGCACGCAGCCGAGCGCGGCGAAAGCGAGGATCTCCTGCCAGCGGTCGGCCATGGCGTCGAGATAGCCGCCGTAGAGGGTGGGCGCGTTGAGATGGCGGGCCACCGCGCCGTCGAGGGAGTCGAAGGCGAACACCGCGAGGATGAGCAGACCGAACACGCCGGGCACACGATAGAGCGGATAGGTCGCGGCGATCGCGGCCGAAAGGCCGAGGCCCGCCCAGGTGACGCGGTTGGCGTCGAAGCCGAGGCCGACGAGGGCGGGGGCCAGGCGGTCCCACCAGCGGTCGATGCGGCGCTTGAAGTATCCGTCGATCATTCGGTTGCCAGGGCTGTGGCGGATGCGGCCTCCGGCGTTTCGCGGAGATAGGCCGTAAGTTCGCGGTACATCGCGGAGGAATACCAGAAGCACAGGATGCTCAAGATATATTCGATGACGACGAAGGCGAAGTCGAGGGCCGTCTCGTCGGCGAGGAGGTCGGCCTTGTCGGTGATGTAGAGGCCGAGGAACACCGCCGAAAGGGCGAAGATCAGGCCGCAGGCGGCGGTCTTCTCGCCGCCGCGCCGCCGCGCCGCGGCCCCTCCGGAGGCTCCGGGAAAGCGCGGCAGGCGCCGCCACCACAGGGTGTCGAGCAGGAAGGCCAGCACCTGGCTTGCGTAGAACGCCACCGAGAACGCCTCGTGCAGCTTGCCGTGCCAGTTGGAATTGACGATGGCGAGCAGCGCGAGAAACAGCGCGGCGGCGCAGCCGCACGCCGCGGCGGCGCGGCGCAGGCCGGTCTGGAGGGCGTCGGCCCCCGGGCAGCGCGGCGCATTGGCGGCGAACACGATGATCCAGGCGATCGCCGCGCAGACGCTGGTGGCGCAGATGCCCACGGCGAACACCATGCTTCCCGGAGGGAAGGCGGCGGTGCGGCTGATCGTCGGCCCCGCGCCGTGCAGGAAGCGTTCCGGCTGGTGGAGAAACAGCACGTAGCGGGTGAGCAGCGTGGTCGCGGTGCCGAGGATGGTGACCATCGGCATCGCCAGCCACAACGGCCCGGGATCGCGCAGCAGCGTGAGAATCGTCGTGGGAGAAGCGCTGCGGTTTCGTTCTTCTGGATTGCGCAAAGGGGCACGCCGGATGAATATGGTCGAAGTTTTCGCATCATACGCGATGATTAGGAAAACCTGAACCGAAAGCCGGACACCCCGCACGGAAGAAACGGCGAATGCTCCAGACCGTTCACATAGGCTTCCGCATGCTCAGCCACGACAAGCGGCGGTTGTTCTTGTCGCTGTGCGGCATCGCCTTCGCCGTGGTCATCATGTTTCTGCAGGTCGGCTTCTTCAACGGCATCAACGACAGTCAGGCCAACATTGCGCGGGTGGTCGACGCCGACATGGTGATCATGCACCACAAGCGCACCCACCTGAACAAGTGGACGCGCTTCGACGCGGTGCGCATCGGCCAGGTGCGGGCGCTGCCGGAGGTGCGCGAGGTGGTGCCGATCTACAAGGACGGCGCGGGGCTGAAGAACCCGGAAACCAACCAGGTGCGCCGCACCATCGTCTACGCTTTCGACGCGGGGGCGAAGCCCTTCCGCCTCAAGGGCCTCACCGACGATCTCTATGCGCTTCTGCGGGTCAAGGGCAACGTCCTCTACGATCGCCGTTCGCGCGACATCTACGGCGACTTCAAGGTCGGCGACACCCTGGAGATCGACGCCCGCGCCTACCGCCTTGCCGGGTTCGTCGATCTCGGCCCCAACCTCGTCAACGACGGCACCGTCCTGATGGGCGACGGCTCGTGGGGCGCGGGCGGCCGCCCGGTGATGGCGCTGCTGCGCTTCGCCGTGGGGAGCGATGCGGCGCAGACCGCGGCGGCGGTGCGCGCGGCGCTGCCCGGTGATCTCATCGCCTTTACCCCGGCGGAGCTCGCCGAGCGGGAAATCTGGTACACCGTGATCAACGCGCCGATCGGCGCGATCTTCGCGGTCGGCCTGTTGGTCAGCATCATCATCGGCGTGGTGATCTGCTATCAGATCCTCTTCAACGAGGTGACCGACAACATTCCGCAGTACGCCACCCTCAAGGCCATGGGCTATGGGCCGCGCTATCTCGTCGGCGTGATTCTCGAGGAAACGGCGCTGCTGGCGGTGGCGGGGTTCATCCCCGGTCTGCTGGTGAGCCTGCTGCTCTACGAGGGCATCGGCGACATGACCCGTCTGGTGATGTTCCTCACCCCGGGGCGGATCGCCGCGATCTTCTTCCTCACCCTGGTGATGTGCGTGGCCGCCGGACTGCTCGCCATCCGCAAGGTGTTGCGCCTCGACCCCGCCGATCTGTTCTGAGCCGCTCCAGGAGCCACCATGCGCAGGAACGATTTTCCGCATTGCACAGAAACCGGGGATTCCTGGCTGCTGACGCCCGGGCCGCTCACCACCTCCGCCTCCGTCAAGCGGGCGATGGGGCACGACTGGGGCTCCCGCGACGCCGATTTCTTGGCCATGGTGGACGAGACGCGCCGCGCGCTGGCGGCGATGGCGAACGGCGGAGAGGCGTTCGCCGCCGTGCTGCTGCAGGGCTCCGGCACCTACGCGGTGGAGGCGATGCTCACCACCCTGGTGCCACGGGATGGCAAGCTGCTGGTCCTGGTCAACGGCGCCTACGGCCGCCGCGCCGCGCGCATCTGTGACTGCGCCGGGCGGGCGTATGCGGTGCACGAAACGCCGGAGGACGCGCCGCCCGCCGCCGCCGACGTGGCCGCGGTTCTCGCGGCGGACCCGGCGATCACTCACGTCTTCGCGGTGCACTGCGAGACCACCTCGGGCATCCTCAACCCGCTTGCGGAGATCGCGGAAGCCGTGCGCGCCGCCGGGCGCCGCCTGCTGGTCGATGCGATGAGCAGCTTCGGCGCGCTGCCGCTGGATGTGCGCGGCCTCCCCTGCGAGGCGGTGGCCGCCTCGTCGAACAAGTGCCTGGAAGGGGTGCCGGGCCTCGGCTTCGTGATCGCCCGGCGCGACGCGCTCGCCGCGGCGGCGGACAACGCCGCGAGCCTCTGCCTCGACCTTTGCGAACAGGAAAAGGGCCTGGCGGGCAACGGCCAGTTCCGCTTCACCCCGCCGGTACAGGTTGTCGCCGCGCTCCACCAGGCGCTGCGCGAGCACGCGGCGGAAGGCGGCGTTGCGGCGCGCGGCGCGCGCTACCGTGCCAACTGCGATCGCCTGGTGGCGGGGATGCGCGCCCTCGGCTTCGAGACCATGCTCGCCGACGCGGTGCAGGCTCCGATCATCGTCACCTTCCGCCTGCCCCGCGACCCCGGTTTCGTGCTTGCCGAGTTCCATCGCCGGGTGAAGGAGAAGGGTTATGTGCTCTATCCCGGCAAGCTGACGGCGGAGGAGAGCTTCCGCATCGGCTGCATCGGGCATATCGCGCCGGACCGCATCGACGGCGCGCTTGCCGCCATCGCCGCGGCGCTGGCCGAAATGGGCGTGCGCACGCCCCTGGGGAGGACAGGGCAATGACCGATGCCGCGCCGGGCAAGACCCGGCGGTTCCGCGCGCTTCTGCAGTCTCCGCAGTTGGAGTTCATCATGGAGGCGCACAATGCGCTTTCCGCCCGCATCGTCGAGGAGGCGGGGTTCAAGGGCATCTGGGCCTCGGGCCTGACGATCTCGGCGCAGATGGGCCTGCGCGACAGCAACGAGGCCTCCTGGACCCAGGTGCTCGACTGCGTGGAGCTGATCAGCGACGCTACGGACATTCCCCTGATGCTCGACGGCGACACCGGCTACGGCAATTTCAACAACTTCCGCCGCCTCATCGCCAAGCTGGAGCAGCGCGGCGCGGCCGCGGTGTGCATCGAGGACAAGCTCTTCCCCAAGACCAACTCCTTCCTCGGCGAGGCGCAGCCGCTGGCCGACGTCGAGGAGTTCTGCGGCAAGATCAAGGCGGGCAAGGACAGCCAGAGCGACCCCGACTTTTCCATCGTCGCGCGGGTGGAGGCGCTGGTCTCCGGCTGGGGCATGGGCGAGGCGCTCTCCCGCGCCGAGGCCTACCGCCGGGCCGGGGCGGACGCCATTCTCATCCACTCCAAGAGTTCCCGTCCCGACGAGGTGCTGGCCTTCGCCCGGGAGTGGGCGGGCCGCGCGCCCCTGGTGATCGTGCCGACGATGTACTCCGCCACCCCCACCGACGCCTTCCGCGCGGCGGGGATTTCCCTGGTGATCTGGGCGAACCATAACCTGCGCGCCGCCATTTCCGCGATGCAGCGGGTGAGCCGCCGCATCCGCGACGCCGAAAGCCTGGTCGAGGTGGAGGGCGAGGTGGCGAGCGTGCGCGAGGTGTTCCGCCTGACCGGCAACGCGGAGTTGGAGGCGGCGGAGGCGAAATACCTGGCGCGGCGCGGCCGCGCCCTGCCTGCGATCATCCTTGCCGCGTCGCGCGGCAAGGGCATGGACGACCTGACTGCCAGCCGCCCGAAATGCATGATCGACCTGCAGGGGCGGCCGCTGCTGCAACGGCTGGTGGACACCCTGAACGGCGCGGGGTTCGGGCGCATCGCCGTGGTGCGCGGCTACAAGGGCGAGGCGATCGACCTTGCTGGCATCCACACGGTGGACAACCCGCGCTGGGCGGTTTCGGGCGAGGCCGCCTCCCTCGCCGCGGCGCTGCCCGGCGTGACGGAAAGCTGCGTGGTCTGCTTCGGCGACGTTCTGGTGCGCCGCTATATCCTCGACCAGCTGGCGGAGGCCGAGGGCGATGTG
>JBFWJB010000035.1:0-14348 GCA_050253435.1 Rhodospirillaceae bacterium | reverse complement strand
ACTACAAGGATCGTTACGAGCTGGACTGAAAATCAGCCCGGGACCTGCGGCGCAGGGTCACTCGAACACCTGCCTGAGTAGTTTGTCCTGGGACAGTCTCCGCCCGAGATACTCCGCCCCGAGCCGGGTCAGATGGCCGCCGTCGTACGAGATCAGCGCACCCTTGTCATCGAAATAAGGGCACATTCCGACGTCCCCGCACAGCAGCTTCTGTACGTCGATGAAGGCCGCGTCACCCACGGACCGCCGCATGGTCTCGTTCAAGACAAGGGTATTCGGCCCGGTCTTGTGTTTCAGCTTGGACAGCCTATCCACATCGACATTCATGAAATCCGGAAAAACACCGCCGAGTTCCTTCTGGCCGGCGAACAGAATCCTGGCCTTGCTGATAGCCCTGACATTGGCCACCGAGGATTCCATATACCCAACCTCCCAGTCCCGCCAAGCCGACGCGAAAACGATGACGTCCGCCTCCTTGAGGAGAGACACGTATTTCGGGTTCGCGAAGCTCTTGGAGATCGGACAGGAAACCTTCGGCGGGTGATAACGGGACACATCCTCCGTGAGCAAAAGATTCCCGCAGAAGGTCGGGATATGCAAGGAGCTGATTTGTATCCTGTTCGAAAAGGAAGAGGCCGCCAGGGCATTGACGAAATCCCCAGAATAAGAGTCGCCAATCACCAAAACCTTCTTGCCCGTCCTATCGAAGGCTTGAAGGTCTAGCTTCATTTTTCTTGTCCAGACGTAAGAATTTTCCGCGTCGATATCCAAAGATTCCAAATGAAGCCCGGACAAGACCGACCGCGTTTTCATTCCCCCGCTGGCAGCGATGAAGATTCCCGCGCCACCGACGCACAGCATCAATGCCACCAGCACACCGGCCTTCGCCCCACCATGCCGTCCGAAACGGATCGGCGCCTCGACGAAGCGATAGGTCAGCCAGGCGAGAAGTATGGAGGCCAAGCACAACCCCGCCCGCAGATACGGGGGGGAACCTCGCCATACAGAACCCGGCCGAAGGACAGCAAAGGCCAGTGCCAGAGATAGAGCGGATAACTGATCAGACCGACCCACACGAACGGCTTGCTGGCGAGAATTCTGGACGATACCCAGGAATCCTTCCGCGCCGACACAAGCAGCGCCGCCCCGAAAGTCGGTAGAATGCCCCACCACCCGGGAAACAGGGTGTTTTTCGAGACACGGAACGACGCATAGACAATCATGGCCAGGGCAAAAACCGAAAGCACATCGGCAACGTGGCCATCCGTCAGGCGCAGGCGCGCCGACAGGGGGAGCGCTCTCTCCCGCAGGGGACGCAAGCATCTCGACAAACATTCGGGAAGCCCCTGTCCGAAGAGGCTCGCATATGCAACGAGGCCTCCGATCATCAGTTCCCAAACCCGCGTCTGTGGAGAATAGAAATCGGCAACCGGGCGGCTTTTATGCCAGACGATATTCCAGCCGAATGAAACCATGGCGACGGCAAGGATGGCGAGGAAGGGGTTGAGCCGCCGCTTCCACAGCGCCCAGAGCAGGATCGGATAGAAAATATAGAACTGCTCTTCCACCCCCAGAGACCACAGATGCAGTAGCGGTTTCTTTTCGGAGGCGATATCGAAGTATCCGCTTTCTCCCCAGAAGATCAAATTCGAGACGAAACCCGCCCCGGCCGCCATGTGTTTGCCGGTCATGCCGTACTCGTAAGGCAGCATGCGATACCAGCCGGCGACCGCACAGGCGGCAAGAACGAGCAAAAGGCCCGGAAAAATGCGCAAAATCCGGCGCTTATAAAAACCGACGAAGCTGAAGGTGCCGTTTCGGATATTCGAAAGGATGACGTTGGTGATCAGATAGCCCGAAATGACGAAGAACACGTCGACCCCGATCAACCCACCACTCAGAAATTCCGGAAACCCGTGGTAGACGACGACCAGAAGGATAGCTATGGCGCGCAAGCCGTCGATGTGCGGACTGTAGGCCTGCTTAACGTAGGATGCCTCGCCGTGGTCTTTCATCCTCGCGCAGGATGCGATCTTATTCATGCTGTACCGGCCAGGCCAGAACGGCTTCCGGCTCCGGCGGCACAAACCCGGAGAGCGCGGTCAGGCGCGCGCAGTCCAGGCTGGTGAAGGCGAGCACCTCGCCCGCGGGCAGTCCGGCCTCGGCGGTGGTGCCCGCTTCCACCAGGGTCGCATTCGCACCGACATGGCGGGCAAGCCAGGCCGCGGCCTCGAAATACGGGATATCCCGCGCGCCCGACACTTGATAGATGCCGCCGCCCGCATCCAGCGCCACCGCTTCGAGCGCGTCGGTGACATGCTCCGGCAGCAGCGGCGCCACCGTCAGGTCGGTGAACGCGCGGATGGCTTCGCCGCGGCGCAGGCGATCAAGCCAGCCCGCGAACAGCGAAAAACCGGGATGAATCACCTTGGTCAGGCGCAGTACCGCCGCGCGCGCCCCCAGCGCCAGAAAGCCCGCCTCCGCCTCCGCCTTCTGCGCGCCATAGGCCGAAGCCGGGCAGACCGGTCGATCGGCGGGGGAAAACGGTCGGGAACCGTCGAACACCGCGCTGGTGGAAAGCAGGACAACCCGTGTGCCCGCTGCGGCAAGCCGGGTGGCAAGAGCCACGGGAGTGGAAACGTTGACGCGGTGGGTCAGTTCCGGCCGCTCACGGCAATCGGCAAAGCGCGCCATCGCGGCGCAGAAGAAGGCCACATCGACGGCGGGCAGATCCATCACTGCGGCGTCATCCGCGGCGAGATCGAGGGCGATGGCCCGGCTGCCCGCGCGGCGGGAGGTCCCCGCCACCGACCAGCCCTTCCCGGCCAACCGCTGCGCCAGCAGCGCCCCGATGGTCCCGTCGATGCCGACGATCAGCGCCCGCATCTGCGCGGCCCTACGCTTTCAGGCCCAGCGCGGTGCCCACCGCGGCGGGGGTGAAGCCATGCGCGGTGAGCAGGTCGCCGTGGCTGCCGTAGACATGGAGGAAGGCGTCCTTGAGCGAGAAGTGCAGAAGCTCGCAATCCGCCCGCTCGCTCCAGGCGATTTCCTTCACCCGGCTGCCGAGGCCGCCGTGCGGCACGTGCTCCTCCAGCACCACAACGCGGCGATAGCCGTGCAGCACCTTGGCGACGCCCTCGGCGTCCAGCGGCTTGACGGTGTGGGCGGAGATCACCGCCGCCGCCGTGCCGGTGGTTTCCGCCAGCTTGTCGGAAAGCTCCAGCGCCATCTTCACCGGGGTCGACCCATAGGCGAGGAAGCAGGTGTCCTTGCCGGGCCGGAGGGTGCGCAGCCTGCCGAAGACGAAAGGCTCCGCCGCGTTCGCGGTGAGGTCCGGCTCGCCTGCCTTGGCGAGGCGCAGATAGCACGGGTGCATGTTCTCCTGTGCGAGGTAGCGGGTCGCCGCGGCGGTCTCCGCCGGGTCGCACGGCGCGCACACCTGCATGTTGGGCAGGGACGACATCACCGCCACGTCCTCCACCGCCTGATGCGTCGCGCCCAAGGTGGAATAGGTGACGCCGCCGCCGATGCCGACCACGCTGACCGGCAGGTCCTGGTAGCACAGATCGTCGCGGATCATCTCGTAGGGGCGGAACACCGAGAAGGTGGCGATGGTATAGGCGAAGGGGCGCAGGCCGCGCATCGCCATGCCGGCGACCAGGCCGATCATGATCTGCTCGGCGACGCCGGTGTTGATGAAACGCTCGGGGAAGTCCTCGCGGAATTTGGCGATCGACCCGGCGGGCGAAATATCGGCCACCACCACGGCCAGCCGCGGGTCCGCCTTGCCGAGTTCGTAGAACGTCGAAGCGAAGGTGTTGCGCATCAGCCGAGCTCCTTTTCCATCGCCGCGAGCTCGGCGAGCGCCTGGGCGTATTCTTCCTTGTTGGGAGAGCGGTAATGCCAGATCGGGTTGTCGAGCATGTAGGAAACGCCGTAGCCCTTGGTGGTGCGGCTGGTGATCATCAGAGGGCGGTCGCCTTTGCGGGTGCGTACCGCCTCGACCACTGCGGCGGGCTCCTGGCCGTCGATCTCCACCGCCTCCCAGCCGAAGGAGGCGGCCTTCTCGGTCAGCGGCAGGAAGTGCGGATGGGTCTCCTGGGTGCGGCCCAGGCCCTGGTATTCGTTGAAGTCGCAGAAGGCGACGAGGTTGCAGAGCTTGAGGTTGGGCGACATCATGATCGCTTCCCACACCGAGCCCTCCTGCATCTCGCCATCGCCGAGGATGACGTAGGTGACGCGGTCCACTCCCTGGATCTTGTCGGCATAGGCCATGCCCGCAGCGATGCCCAGCCCATGACCAAGAGAGCCGGTAGAAGCCTCGATGCCGGGGTTGCCGTAATCCGGGTGCGCGCCCAGGCGCCCTGCCGGGGTGCAGTATTCCAGGATGTCCTTCTCGGGCATCAGGCCCAGGCTCTCCAGCACCACGTACTGGGCGATCACCCCGTGGCCCTTGGACATCAGGAAGGCGTCGGCATAACCGCCTGCAGGCTTGCGGCGCATCAGCGCATAGTAGAGGGCGTCCACCATCTCCAGGCAGGAGAACGCAGGCGCCACATGCAGCGCGGTAACGTTCTGCGAAACCTCGAGAATGCGGCGGCGATGATTGATGCAGCGGCGCTTCGCCGCGACCGCATCGAAACTGTTGCGTAGCACGGATTCACCTCTCGACAGAAAACAACGTCGGGGCGCGGCGGAAGCGCAGCGCCCCGGCCGCGCGGGTCAGGCGCGCATCACGTAATCGGTGGGCAGGTCCTTGATCTGGTCCCAGTACTTGCGGCCCCACGCCACCATCTCGGCGAGGCCCTCGTCCCAGCCGATTTCCGGCTCCCAGCCCACCGCTTCCTTGATCGCGGAGCTGTCGAGCCAGTAGCGGCTGTCCTGCCCCAGGCGGTCGCCGGTGACCTCGCAGAGCTGCTCGAACGGCATCCCCAGCGCGCCAGCGGTACGTTCCACCACCTCGCGGATCGAGGTGGGCTGCGCCGGACCGGCATTGTAGACGGTCCCCAGCGGCGCCTTCTCCGCCACCAGATGGATGGCGCGGGCGAGGTCGCGGGCGTGGATGTAGGACTTCTCGGCGCGGCCACCGCCGTGCAGCGGCAGTTTCACGCCGTTCAGGCCGCACCACACCGCCTTGGGGATCACCCGGTGCAGCAGCTGGCCGGGGCAATAGGCGTTGGACGGGCGGATGATGTTCATCGGGAAGTTCAGGAACTTATGCACCGACAGCAGGTACATGTCGAACGCCACCTTGGAGGCGGCATAGGGGCTGGTCGGCTTGATCGGCTCGTCTTCCTTGGTGGCGTGGCTCACCGAGCCGTACATCTCGGAGGTGCCGATCTGGATGAAGCGTTCCAGCCAGTCGCGCTTCATCAGTTCCTCGGAAAGCTTGGCGAGCGCCATCGAGTTGGTCTCGAAGAAGCGCCAGGAGTTCTTCCAGCTCACCGCGCCCTCGCCCTGGGCGGCGTAGTTGATGATCACCTCCGGCTTTTCCTTGTCGAGCATCTCGAGCAGGAGGTCGAGTTCGTAGGTGACGTGGCGGGCGTGGTACTCGTAGCCCGCGAGCTTGTCCACATCGAGGGAGAAGGGGCTGGCGCGCAGCGGATTGCGGCCGACGCCGATCACCTTTTTCGGGTTGGCGTGCTCCAGCAGGTAGATCGCGGTATGGATGCCGAAGCTGCCGCCGCCGCCGAGAATGCAATACGTCTTGCCCATCTGTTCACTCCCTGAAGAAAATCCGCCGCGGCGCCGGGCCGCGCGCTGTTGAAACGGTGAGCCCCCTACGACCTCGGCCAATGCGGCGCAACCGCGTGCATCCACAAGGCGAAGGCATCATACGGCGTGACGCGGCGGTGCAACAGCAGATCGTGCACCTCCACCGGCTGCATCTGCCGCCCCTCGCCGAGCCTGAGCTTCGGCAGGTCGGCGAGCGCCAGCGGCACCTCGTAGAAGCGGCGGTAGCAGACCTTGCCGCCGAACGGCGCGAAATCCAGGTCTATGTTGGTGAAGTAGGTGATCGAGGCAGGTTCGAGGTCCAGTTCCTCGCGCAACTCGCGGCGCAGCGCCGCTTCCGGTTCCTCGCCGTCCTCCACCGCACCGCCGAACAGTCCCCAGTGGTCGGGATAGAAGATTCCCGGTTTGTCGTCGCGCAACTGCATCAGGTAGCGGCCGTCGTCGAGGACGATGATCGCCACCACCGCGTCTGCGTAATGGAACGGCGGATCGACCGCGAACAGGTTGTGCGTGGGGACGGTCTCGCTCATTCGATGATCGTCCAGTTCCAGTCGCCGGTGTACCCCGCCTCCTCGAAGACCTTGATCCAGCCGTCGGGATAGTCGTGGAATTCCGCGGTGAGCACCCAGCTCTCGAAGATTTCCTTCTGCTCGGGGGTACGGTAGCTGTCCACCACGACGAAGGATTTGCCCTTGGACACCCGCTCGATCTCCGCCATCGCCTTGATCGCGCGCGGCCGTGGGAAGTTGTGGATGGTGTTGAGGGAGAGTACGCAGTCGAAGGCCTTGTCGGCAAACGGCAGCTTCTCGGCGGTGCCGAGGTGCAGCCGCCCGGCGAGTTCCTCCGGCGCGTGGGTGATCGCATAGAGCGACACGTCGAGGCCGAACGCCTCCAGCCCCGGACACTCCAGCATCAGGTCCTTGACCAGGAAGCCCTTGCCGCAGCCGACGTCGAGCACCTTCATCCCCGGCTGCAGGCCGTAGTGGGCGATGATGTCGCGCGCCACCGGCCGCCAGCGGCCGTCGTAGTTGTAGCCGCCGTAGCCGTAGTCGCGCGGGCCATCCCAGTACATCTCGCCGAACTGCTTGGAGATGGCGACCACCGCCGGGTCCTTCGCCTCCTGGCGCTTCTGGATATTGCGCTTGGTCTTGGGGAGCGAACGCAGAAGATCGATTTCAGCCATGGCCGAACTCCGCTTTCTGAACCCGCGCCAGGCCTTCGGCCAGCGGGGTGTAATGAAAATCCGGGAACGCCGCACGGCACGCGGCGATGTCGAAGGGGCGGTAGCCGTCGTGCGGCATCGGCCCCTTGCGCGGGCTGCCGGACACCGCGACCTTGACCGGGGAAAGCGCCGTCACGGCTTCGGCGACTTCCTTGAAGCTCGCCACCTCGCCGGTCACCACGTTGAGGTCGCCGGTGGAACGGCGCAGCAGCACGCGCAGGACGATCTCGGCGATATCGTCCACCAGCACGTGATCGCGGCGTTCCTCGCCCTCGCCGAACAGCACGATGTTCTCACCGCGGTTGGCCTTGCGGCGGAACTGGTTAGGGCCATAGCCGTTGTGCGGGTCGGCCGCGCCGTAGACCAGGGTCGGGCGGAGAATGGCGAGCGGCGCGGTCACCGCGCTGCGAAACATGATCTCGCGGGAAAGGTGCATCGCGCCGTGCAGGGAGTCCGGCGCCTTCGGCGTTTCTTCGGTGAGCGGCCGCGGCCCGTCGGCGAACACCGCATCCGAGCTGATGTTGACGACGTGAGAAACCGGCGCCGCGGCGAGCGCGGAAACCAGGGCCAGCGACAGGACTGCGTTGTCCCTGAGCATCGCCGGGGTCTTGCACGGCGCGATCGCCGAGACCGCGACCACCGCATCACCTTCGCGCAGCAGCGCGCCGAGGCGCTCCGCCGCATCGGCGGCGAGCAGGTCCACCTCCTTGCTGCCGATGCGCAGCACCGGCACACCGGCGGTTTCCAGGCGCGCCGCGACGGCGCCGCCGACGAAACCGGACGCGCCGATCACCACGGCGCGCGAAGGCTTCACCGGCGTTGCGTTCAGGTGTGCGAGCATGGGCGTCCCTTTCGGTGTCAGACGGGAAGAAGCGGCGGCATGCCGAGGGTGTGCCAGGCAAACCCGGCGTCCGCGGCGGCCTTGCCGTCGAGGATACGGTAGGGATCGATGATCGTCCGGCCGCGCATCGCCGCGGCGAGGCCGGCGACCGGAAGCTTCCTGTACTCCGGCCACGGCGTAGCGATCACCAGCACGTCGGCGCCTTCGGCGCAGGCGAGCGGCGTTTCCGCCCCCTTTGCCCACGGCACCACGGAAGCGGGCACCACCGGATCGTGCACCGCGACCGGCTTGCCCTTGAGGTGGGAGAGCAGCACCAGGGACGGCGAATTCTTGGTGGAGTGGGTGTTCTCCTTGTAGGCTAGGCCCAGCACCGCGATTTCCGCATCCGGATTTTGGGCCAGTACTGCGTCGCGCAGGGTGCGCCACGGCCAGTCCTTGCGGTAGCGGGAGTTGGCGATCCACGCCTTGACCACGCCGACGTCGGTGCCCTTGGGCTCGCCGATATTCAAGACGGTGCGCAGGTCGCGTTCCAGGTTGCCGCCGGAAATTCCCAAACCCGGCGCGAGGTAGGAATGGGGGCCGATGCGCTTGTCGAGCTTCAAGGCGGGCGCGATCTCCGACCAGTCGGCGCCGATCGCCTCGGACACTTCGGCAAGGGTGTTGGCCACCGTCACCGAGGCGACGAGGCAGAAGTTGATGCTGATCTTGGCGAGTTCGGCGCTCTCGTAGCGCATCGGCAAGAGCGGGCAGCCGAAGGCCGTGAGCACCTCCTCGTACTTCGCGGGCAGGCCCGCATCCGGATCGGCGAGACCGATGATGAAGCGTTCGGGGAACATCGCGCGTTCCACCGCGCGGCCGAAGATCAGGGTTTCCACCTGATAGACCAGGCGGTCGTGCGGCACGGCGGAAAGACCTCGGCAGAAGCCGGGCGGCACCTGGCAGAGCACCACCATCACCGCATCCGGCCGCAGATTGGCCGCCACCTTTTCGATCAGCGCGACGATCGGCGCGAGGTCGGATTTCGCGTCGTCGTCGGTAGGCACGTCGGCGGCGATGTAGACGATATCGCAGCGCGCCAGATCCGCCGCGTCGGCGCTGAAGGAAAGGCGCTCGGCGTTCTTCGCCACATAGTCGTCGAGGTCCGGCTCGACCACCGGCATCTCGTGGCGCTTCAAGCGTTCGATCAGCGCGGGGTCGTCGTGATAGCCGAGCACGGAAAAGCCGCGCGCCGCAGTGGCCACCGCAGAATTGATGCCGAGATGGGTCATCCCGGCGAAACCGACGACGGGCTTGTTCATCGTTTCATCGCCTCTTCGGACAGGCGGCGCAGGGTCTTTTGCAGCCACAGGTCATTGGTGAGATCGGTGACCGCGCCGCCTTCGACCAGGGATTTGAAGTGGGCGTATTCCACCGCCCAGGTCGGGTCGTCCTGCACCAGGGTCACGGACTCCTCCGGCGGGCGGCCGGACGGCAGAACCCGGGTGCGCTTGGTGAAGGTGGTCGGTCCCCACTTGCACAGCGAGGAGATGTGCGCCGTGCCGTTCTCCGCCAGGATGTCGCAGGTGAAGTGGTTGCGCCACATCAGGAGCGTCATCTCCAGTTCGAGGCGCGGGCGGTGGCTCTCGGTGCCGATCACCACATGGTCGGGCGCGCGGTTCTCGAAGCGATTGGCGGCAAGCAGGGAGAAACTGTCCGCCATGTCGCCGAACCAGAAGCGGCAGGTGTCGAGGAGGTGCGAGCCCAAGTCCGGCAGCACCCCGGCCCCCTGGTCGCGCCAGGCGGATTCCCGCACCAGACGCGCCGTGCCGTTGCCGTAGAACATCCGGCAGGAATAGACCTGCCCGAGTTCGCCGGAGGCGATCAGCTCCTTCATCCGCACGTAGTGCGGCTCGAAGCGGTGGTTGTAGGCGGTGTAGCAGACCACGCCCTTGGCGCGGGCGATGCGCTGCAGCTCCAGAATATCCTCGTCGCGCCCGGCCCACAGCGGCTTTTCCACCAGAACCGACTTGCCGTTTTCGAGGAAATAGGTGAGCAGCTCCACCTTCGGCTCGTCGGGAACGCAGGCGAGCACCGCATCGTAATCGGCGAGTGGCACGTCCTCCGCCCGCTTGTAATCGGCCTCCGGATTGACCGGATCAACGCAGGCGACATAATCCGCGCCCGCAAACTGGCGGCGCTTGTGCCCCTGGACCCCAAGCCCGACGACGATGACCCGCATCTTTTCCCTCACGCTTCGTAGCGGACGCTGCGTTCGGCGGCGTCGATTTTCGCCAGCACGTCGGCGGGACGCACCGGCCAGTTGCCGTCCACCTCGCATTCCACCGCCGCGGCGATGGAGCCCATGATGGTGGCGGCCACCACGTTGCCGGTCGCCAGCATGGTGAGCGTGGCGTACGAGAGCAGCGCGTCGCCCGCGCCCACCGCATCCACCACTTTGTCGACGAAGCTATCGACGACGAAGAAGGAATCGAGCTCGGTGTGCCTGGGCGAGCGGCAGGTGAGCACACCGCGGTCGCCGAGCTTGAGAATCAGGATCTTGCACTTCGCCGCATCGTAGAGCTGGGAGGCGAGAGGCCGCACGCCGGAATCCTGGTCGCCGAGGGCGAAGCGCGCCTCGCGCTCGTTCGGCGTGATCAGGTCGAATTCCTGGAACTCGGTGACGTTGCCCCAACGGCTTGCGACCTGACTGTCGGCGACGCGGAACACCCCCTTCGGAATCGCGGCGACGAGACCGGGGATGGTGCGGCGGTTGAAGATGCCGTGGCGGAAGTCGGAGAACACCACCGCATCCGCCGGTTCGTTCTTGATCTCCTCGATCAGGCGCTTCTGCACGTCGTCGGAGATCGAGCGGTTGTCCAGCGTATCCACCTTGAGAAGGCGGTAACCGCCCGCGACGATGGCGTTCTTGTTGCTGGTCGGGCGGGTCGAATCCACCACGGTGCGGCACTCGACGCCGGATTTCAGCAATCCCTCGAGCACGAAGTCCTTGTGCGCGTCCTCGCCCATCACCGTGGAGAACACCACGTTCGCCCCGGCGGCGCGCAGGTGCTCGGCGACCACGGCGGCGCCGCCGATGTAGTCCTTCTTCTCCTCGAACAGCACCGACATCGTCGGCGTCTTGGTCTGGCCGCCGATCATCGCGCAGTAGGTAAAGCTGTCGACGATGGTGTCGCCGACCACATGCACGCGCTTGCCCGCGAACTTGTCGAGCGCACCGCGCAGATCGTCGAAGGTCAGTCCGGCGCCGTCCAGCAGGGTGAGCAGCTTTTCCGTGCGCAGTTTCGGCGGCTCCATCTCGATCAGCTTGGACGACGAATAGACGATGTCGCCCGGCGTGAAGATCACCTCCCCGCCATAGGCGGTGACCACGTCCACCTCCTCCTGGGTCTTGGGCGGCAGACCGCCCGCGGCGTATTCGTACCCCTTGGCGAAGTAGTCGGGCTGGAGCCGGGTGAGGTTCTTGATCGGCGTCGGGTTGGGATCAACGATGACGTAGTCCACCACCTCGAACGCCGCAAGGTTGAGCGCCCGCAGATCCTGGGGAACGTGCGGGCGGTAGGTGCCCTTGGAGATGTGGCGGTCGGCGGTGAGGCTGGCGACCAGGATGTCCGCCTTGCTCTTCGCATAGATCAGATGCCGCAGATGGCCGGGATGCACCACGTCGAACACGCCGTGGCACATGATGACTCTTTTTTCGCGCGGGTGCGGGCCGATGATTTTTGCCAGTTCATCGACGGTCTTGATCTTGTGGCGGTAGGCTTCGTTCAACGAGGAAATCATGCTCGACTATCCGGAATATGGCGTCAGGTCTGATCGCCGAGATACTTGAACCAGGTCTCGGTCGCCTTGGCGATGGAGGCCGGGTCCCACAGCGGCGCGTTGGCCCAGTGGTGAATCTGCTGCGCCATGCGGCGTACCCCGTCTTCGAAAGAGACGATCGGTTCCCAGCCGAGGCGGGTGCGGATCTTGGTGATGTCGGCGAAGGTGCAGTCGGGTTCGCCCGGACGCTTCGGCACATAGACCACCTCGCCGCCGAGAAGCTCGACCAGATGGTTGACCGTCTGCGGGTTGCCCGCGCCGACGTTGAAGCGCTCGCCGACGATGTCGGTCTCCGCCGCGGCGAGGAAGGCCCGCGCCACGTCGGACGCATAGATGAAGTCGCGGCTCTGGCTGCCGTCGCCGACCACGGTGAACGGCTTGCCCGCGAGCTTCTGGCGGAAGAACACACCGAACACCGCGCCGTAAGCACCGGTGGTGCGCACCCGCGTGCCGTAGGCGTTGAAGATGCAGATGGCGTTCACCGGCAGGCCGTAAACCTGATGCCAATGGAACACCGCCTGCTCACCCTGGTATTTGGAGAGCGCATAGGGGTACATCGGGCGGATCGGATGATCCTCCCGCGTCGGGGTGTCGGCGAGGCCGTAGCACGACGAGGACGAGGCGTAGACCAGCTTCTTCACCGCCGCGGCGCGCGCGCATTCGAGAACGCGCACGGTGCCCTGGACGTTGGTGTTCATGTATTCGATGGGCTGCTCGATCGATGGCACGATATCGCCGATCCCCGCGAAGTGGAACACGTAGGTGGCGCCGGCGAACACCGGGCTGTCGGCCGCAAGCTCCCGGATGTCCTGCCAGAAGCAGGCGAGATCCGGGTTGCCCGCGTGGTGCTCGAGATTGGTCTTGTGGCCGCCGACGAGGTTGTCGATGACGCGCACCGCATACCCGCGCTCGAGCAGGAGATCTACCATGTGGGAGCCGATGAACCCGGCTCCCCCGGTGACCACCGCAATCGGTTTTCCGCTCATTGTGCGTTGATCTTCTTCATGGTCCGGATGTTGTAGTACCAGTCCTCGGTCATGCTGTCCGCCACCTTGCCCTGGCGGAAGGCGACCACCAGGTCGCGCACCGCGTCCTCGATGGTGTGCTGCGGCTTGAAGCCGAGAACCCGCGTCACCTTGTCAGAGTTGATGTGATACGACCGGTTGTCGTCGGACGGCGTGGTGACGATGTCGATCTGCCCGCGCTCGGGATAGATCTCCTCGACCACCTTCTTCACCATGAGCGCGATGTCGCGGATCGTCATGTTCTGGAAGCCGATGTTGAAGGTCTCGTTCTGGATCTTCTCGGCCGGCGCGGTGAGGAACATGCGCACTGCCGCGGCATAGTCCTTGACGTGCAGGTTGGGGCGCATCTGGTCGCCGCCGAACACGGTGATCTTGTTGTTGGAGATCGCGTGGTTGGTGAGGATGTTCACCGAAAGGTCGAGGCGCAGGCGCGGCGCATAGCCGCAGACCGTGGCGGGGCGGAAGATCACGCCGGTGAAGCCGTCGTCGGTGTGCTTCTTCAAGAGCGGCTCGCACATCCCCTTGTACTTGTTGTAGAGGGTGAGCGGCACCAGCGGATGGTCCTCGGTGACGTTGGGCTTGTCGGAGACGCCGTAGACCGAGGAGGACGAGGCGTAGACGAAGCGCTTCACCCCCGCCTTCTTGGCGGCGAGCACCATCGGCTCGAAGGCCTCGTAGTTGATCGAGGTGGAGAGGCGCTCGTCGAGTTCGAAGGAAGCGTCATTGGAGATGCAGGCGAGGCTGACCACCGCATCGTGGCCCTGCACCGCCTTGGCGAAGCCCTCGGTATCGCGGATGTCGCCTTTAACGATGGTCAGGTTCTCGTCGAGCTTCGGCAGATGGCGGTCGCCGAAGAAGAAGGTGTCGAAAGCCGTGACCTTGTAGCCTTCCGCCAGCAACTGCGGAATCAACAGCGACGCGCAATAGCCGCCGCCGCCAGTCACCAAGACGTTATCGAACATGCGTCCCACGATAATTCTCCGTTCGTCAAATTACACGTTGATCTGGAAGCCGGCCGAGGTGGCATCCTTGTAGAACATCTGCACAGTCTCGAGCGAAAACTCGGTCAAATCCTTGCCCATCAGCTTGAGCTTGGCGAGGATGTCCGGGGTGGCCGTGATGATGTGGCAGCCGACCTCGTCGGCCTGAATCACGTTGAGGAATTCGCGCGAGCTCGCCCACAGCAGCTCGGCCGCGGGCTTCGCCGCGAGAATCTTCACCGCCGCAGCCATCAGCGGGGCCGGATCGACGCCGGTGTCGGCGATGCGCCCGGCGAAGATCGAGACGATCGCCGGTGTGTCCGGATGCAGGCAGTCGGCGATGGCCTGGGTCTGCTCCAGGGTGAACACCGCGGTGATGTTGAGCGCCACGCCGGCGGCGGAAAGGCGCTCGATGATCGGGCCGGTGAACTCGCCCTTGGTGTTGGTCACCGGAATCTTGACGTTGACGTTCTTGCCCCAGGAGGCGATGACGCGGGCCTGCGCCTCCATGGTCGGCAGGTCGTCGGCGAACACCTCAAGAGAAACCGGGCGGTCCGGCACGGCGGCCAAAAGCTTGCGGGAGAATCCCTCGTAATCGGCCACCCCGGCCTTGCGCATCAGCGACGGGTTGGTGGTGAAGCCTTTCACCAAAGGATTCTTGTACAGCGCGAGGATGCTTTCCATGTCCGCGCCGTCGGCGAAGAGTTTGATCTTGAGAGGTTTGAGAG
>JBFWJB010000034.1:0-14379 GCA_050253435.1 Rhodospirillaceae bacterium | reverse complement strand
AACCGGCCACCCCCTGGCCGGGCTGAAGCTGTGACGGGCTGAAAAACCAGGCCGGGCGCTGCCCGGACCCGCAAGGGGACTCGGTCCCCTTGACCCCATAACTTTCTTTTGCGCGTAGCGCGATAGAGCCATCACGCGGCGTGACGGTTGATAGCCGCTGCGCGGCGAAAACAAGTTAAGGGGTCTGGGGCCCAAGGCCCCAGCGGGTCCAGGGCGGAGCCCTGGCCTGGTTTTATCTATCCCGTCCATCCGATCAGCGCCTTCACCTCCGCAGGCGTTGCGCCCGCTTTGCGCAGGCTGGCCAGCGTCGGTGCGCCGGTGCGTTTGGCGAGGCGGTGGCCGGAGGCGTCGGCGATCAGGCGGTGGTGCCGCCACTCGGGGGTGGGGAGGGCGAGGAGGTATTGGAGGAGGCGGTGGACATGGGTGGCGGGGAGGAGGTCTTCGCCGCGGGTGACGCAGGTGATGCCTTGCGCCGCGTCGTCGAGGGTGACGGCGAGGTGGTAGCTGACGGGGGTATCGCGGCGGGCGAGGACGACGTCGCCGAAGATTTCCGGCGTGGCGGTTTGGGGGCCGCGGTCGCGGTCGCGCCAGGCGAGGCGCGGGGCGTGGGCGAGGGCTTTTTGCATGTCGAGCCGCCAGGCGTGGGGGGCTCCGGCGGCGATGCGGCGGGCGGCCTCTTCGCTGGGGAGGCTGCGGCAGGTTCCGGGGTAGAGCGGGCCGTCCGGACCATGGGGGGCGGAGGCGGAGGCGGCGATTTCGCGGGCGATGTCGGCGCGCGAGCAGAAGCAGGGGTAGAGCAGGCCCCCGGCCTTGAGCGCATCGAGCGCGCGGGCATAGGTTCCCATGCGCGCGGACTGCCGCCACACCGGGGCCGGCCAGGAGAGGCCGAGCCAGGCGAGATCGGCGAAGATGGCTTCGACGAAGGGCTCGCGGCAACGGGTGGAGTCGATGTCTTCGATGCGCAGCAGGAAGGCGCCGTGCGGCCCCGCCTCGCGCGCCGCGAACAGGGCGGAGAGCGCGTGCCCGGGGTGAAGCGGGCCGGTGGGGCTGGGGGCGAAGCGGGTGGTCTCTGCGCGGCGTGTCATCGCACCGGGATAGCCGATTTTCCTGCGGTATCGCAACGGCCTGCGGGGCAGGTGAGACCGTCACAATCCTGTGATGCAAGATTAAGGGGTTTCTGCTATATCTGGACACCAGATGTCGTGCCCCATGGGGTGCCGTGGGGTGCGGGCTTCCGACCGTAGGTAGGAGGTTCCGGTGACCTTCGATGGGGATTTCGCCCCGGCCCTGGTGCTGAATGCGGACTTTCGTCCGCTGAGTTATTTTCCGCTGTCGCTCTGGTCCTGGCAGGAAGCGATCAAGGCGGTCGTGTCCGATCGGGTACAGGTTCTCTCCGAATACGACACGGTGGTGCGCTCCCCCAGCCAGTCGATGCGGTTGCCCAGCGTGATCGCGCTCAGGGACTACGTGCCCACGGTGCGGCGTCCGGCGTTCACCCGGTTCAACGTGTTTCTGCGCGACCGCTTCTGCTGCCAGTATTGCGGCCAGCGCTTCCCCACCCAGGACCTCACCTTCGACCACGTGATGCCGCGCTCCCGCGGCGGGCGGACGAGCTGGGAGAACGTGGTCACCGCCTGCCAGTCGTGCAATCTGGCGAAGGCGGATCACCTGCCGGACCGCCCCGGCTTCCGCCCATGGCGCATGCCCGAAATGCCGACGACCTTCGAATTGCAGGAAATCGGCCGTTCCTTCCCGCCGCACCATCTGCACAAAAGCTGGTGCGACTTTCTGTACTGGGATACGGAACTCGAGGATTAGTTCCCGGAAAAACTAGGCCAGGGGCGCTGCCCCTGGACCCCACTGGGGCCTTGGGCCCCAGACCCCATAACTTGTTTTCCGCCGCGCAGCGGCCATCAACCGTCACGCCGCGTGATCGCTTTCTCGCGCTGCGCGCAAAAACCAAAAGTTATGGGGTGCGCGAGAGGTCCAAGACCCCTCGCAAAGTTTTGGCTTTCGGCCTAGCCCCGCGGGTAGAAGCGGCGTTCCCGCCACAGGCGGTGTTCCGATGCGAGCATCAGGCAGAGCAGGGTGAGGACCGACGAAGCGATCAGGTTGTAGGCGGTGAGCGACAGCCCGAAGAGGGTCCACGGCACCGCATCGCAGCGCACGGTGGGCTTGGTGGAGAGCGCCTTTTCCATGTCGGAGAGGGTGAGCGCCGCGGTTTCGCCGGTGCAGGCTTCGGAGCCCGGCCACCAGGCCTGTTCCACGCCGAGGTGGTAGGCGGCGAGCGCCGCGCCCGCGGCGAAGATGACGGCGCAGATCAGCACCACGGTGCGCCGCCGCGCCGGGGCGAGCGGCACTGCCGCGCCGAACAGGGCGAATCCGGTGGTCAGCGCATAGGGCACCCGCTGATAGGTGCAGAGCACGCAGGGCTCGATGCCGAAGACGTACTGCATCACGAAGGCGGCGGCGAGGATGCCGAGGCTGGTGACGGCGAGAAACAGGCAGACGCGGATATCCGGGGAACGGGCCATCGGGCTTTCGGGGTTGAGGTCAGACCGCCAAATACTTAAGGGCGACGAACCCGCCGATCAACAGCACGAAGAACAGGGTGGCGAGCTTGCCGAGGTGCGCCTCGATGAATCCGCGGATCGGTTCGCCGAATTTCCACAGCAGCCCGGCGACGAGGAAGAAGCGCAGCCCCCGCGCCAGCACCGAGGCGATGGCGAAGACGAAGGGGTTGAGCGCGGTCAGCCCGCTGGCGATGGTGATCACCTTGTAGGGGAAGGGGGTGACTCCGGCGCCGAAGACGATCCACGCGCCCCAGTGGTTGTAGAGCGCCTGGAAGGTCTCGAACTTGTCCATGTAGCCGTAGAAGGCGAGGATCGGCCGCGCCATCTGGTCGAACAGGAACAGCCCGATGGCGTATCCGGCGAAGCCGCCGATGACGCTGGCGACGGTGCAGACCAGCGCGATGCGCCAGGCGCGTTCGCGCGCCGCCAGCACCATGGGGATGATCAGCACGTCGGGCGGAATGGGAAAGATCGAGCTCTCGATGAAGGCGACGACGGCAAGCGTCGCCATGGCGTGCGGGGTGGCGGCTTGCGCCATGGTCCAGTCGTAGAGGCGTCGCAGCATGATGGCCTTCGCGGCGGAAAAAACCGGTTCGTGGTGTAGCAGGCGGCGTGGGGCGCGTCTACAGGATCAGAAGACCACGCGGCGGATCATGTTGAGGCCGACGAGCAGCAGCATTGCGCCGACCATGGTCATGAAGCGCTCCTGCGGGATGCGGTCGCGCAGGCGCTTGCCGATGGCCATGGCGCAGCCCACCACCCCCCATCCGGCGGCGGAGAGAGCCCACACCGAGGGCGGCGCGAAGCCGGAGAAGGCGAGGCCGAGGAACAGCGGCGCCTCGCCGACCAGGAAGATCACCCCCATGGTGCGCACGAAGGCGGTCTTGTCGAGGCGCAGGCTGAAGAGGTAAGGCACCACGGTCGGCGCGAAGAAGCTGCTCATCCCGCCGACCAAGCCGGAGACGAGGCCGATGGCGGGGCGCAGCCGCCGGTCTACGCCGGAGGGGATTTCGGGCTTCCACCCCGCCAGGGTGGACAGCGCGAAGAGGCTGACCAGGGTGCCGAGGATGATGGCGGCGTAGGCGGTGGGGATGGAGGTGATGAGCAGCGCGCCGACGGTGCTGCCCGCGAACATCGGGATCAGCAGCGCGCGGTAGGCGGAGGCGGTCTCCAGCAGGCTGCCGCCGACGCGGGCCTGCAGGAAGTTGGCCCCCATGATCGGCAGGATCATCGTGGCGATGGCGGAACGCGGGTCGATCACCGTGGAGATGATCGGCACGGCGATCATCGGCAGGCCCATGCCGACGGTGCCCTTGACGGTGCCGCCGATGGCGAAGGCGAGCGCGATGACGGTGAGATCGGCGGCGCTCAATTCGCCGAAGAGGAAGTCCACGGTTCGGTCTCCAGGTTCTGGATCAGGGAGTCGAGCAGGCGCACGCCGAAGCCGCGCGGCCCGCCGCGCTCCTGCTCGGTCTCCTCGGGCGCATCGGCGGCGCCCGCGATGTCGAGGTGCGCCCACGGCGTTTTCGCGGCGAAGCGGGCAAGGAATCCCGCGGCGTGCAGCGCGTCGGGCGCGGTGCCCCAGGCGCAGTTCTTGATGTCGGCGATGGCGGAGGACAGCGCGTCGTCGTCGGCTCCGGGCAGCGGCAGCCGCCACACCGGCTCGCGGCTCGCCGACGCAGCGGCGGCGATGCGCGCGGCCGCGGCGTCGGCGTTGGCGAACAGCCCGGCGTGCCAGGCCCCGAGGGTGCGCACCACCGCGCCGGTGAGGGTGGCGAGATCGACCATCAGGAAGGGGGCGAACGCCTCCCGCGCATGCGCCAGCGCGTCGGCCAGCACCAGACGGCCCTCGGCGTCCGTATCGACGATTTCCACGGTGGAGCCGTCGCGCGCCGTGACCACGTCGCCGGGGCGCGTGGCGTTGCCGGAAACCGCGTTTTCCGCCACCGCCAGCAGACCGACCACGGGCAGCGGCGACTTGCGCCCCGCCGCGGCGCGCACCGCGCCGAGCACGGCGGCGGCCCCCGCCATGTCGCCTTTCATCTCCTCCATGCGTTCCGCCGGCTTGATCGAGATGCCGCCGGTGTCGAAGACGATGCCCTTGCCGATCAGCGCCAGCGGCGCGGCCTTGGGGTTTGCGCCCGGCCAGGAAAGCACGATCAGGCGCGGCGGCCGCGCCGAGCCGCGCCCCACCGCGTGGATCAGCGCCAGGCGGTTTTCCAGCAGCGCCTCCCCGGCGATGGTGGAGACCCGCACGCCGAGAGGGACGAGGCTTTCCGCCGCCGCCTGCATTTCATCGGGGCCGAGGCGGTTGGCCGGTTCGTCGGCGAGGCGGCGCGCCCACAGCGCGGCCTCCACGGCGGGGGCGGCGCTTTCCCATGCCGCGGCTGCGGCGGCGGGGTTGGTGGAGAGGATCACCGCCTCTTTGGGGCAGGCGGCAGGGTCGGCGAACGGGTCCTTCACCCGGCTTTTCAGCGAAAGACGCGGCTCGGCGCGCAGCGCCAGCCCGGCGGCCAGCGCCGCCGCGGTTTCGGGGAAGAGGTCGGCATCGACGAACAGGCGGCGCACGCCGGGCCGCGCCGCCGCCGCGCCGATGCGCCGTCCCAGCGCCTCCGCCGCCGCGGCAGTGAGGTCCGCCGGGTTGCCCAGGTTCACCGCGCCGGTGAAGCCGCAGGGACCGATCGCCGCGGGGTGGAGAATGCCGCCGGGGGCGGCTTTCTTCGGCACGCCTGCGGGGCGCGCGGCGGAACCGCGCACCGCCGGGAGCTTGCGCACCCCGGCGATCCAGGCGTCGGCGGCGCCGAGGGGAAGGGTCCGCCACGGCGCCGCGTCGTTCCGTCCGGCGAAGCGGATGCGGATCATTTGCGGGCTTTTCTCGCCGGGGCCTTGGGCGCGGGGGCCGCCTCGTAAGCGGTGGCGACGAGGCGCTCCAGCAGGCGCACGCCGAAGCCGGAAGCGCCCTTCGGCACCGTGCCCTTGCTCTTTTTGGTCCAGGCGACGCCCGCGATGTCGAGGTGCGCCCAGGCGGTGCCCTCCTGGACGAAGCGCTGCAGGAACTGCGCCGCGGTGATCGCCCCGGCCTCGCGGCCGCCGGTGTTCTTCATGTCGGCGATGTCGGAGTCGATCTGCTTGTCGTAGGCCTCGCCGAGCGGCAGCCGCCACAGCGGTTCGCCCACCTCCGCGCCCGCGGCGGCAAGCGCGGCGGCGAGCGAATCGTCGTTGGAGAAGAGCCCCGCATGCTCGGAGCCGAGCGCGATGACGCACGCTCCGGTGAGGGTGGCGAGGTCGATCACCGCCTTGGGGTGGAAGGTTTCCTGCACGTACCACAGCGCATCGGCGAGGACCAGGCGGCCTTCCGCATCGGTGTTGATCACCTCGATGGTCTGGCCGGACATCGAGGTCACCACGTCGCCCGGGCGCTGCGCGGTGCCCGAGGGCATGTTCTCCACCAGGCCGAGGATGCCGACCACGTTCACCCGCGCCTTGCGGCGGGCGAGGATCTGCAACAGGCCGGTGGTCACCGCCGCGCCGCTCATGTCGGTCTTCATTTCCTCCATGCCGGCGGCGGGCTTGATCGAGATGCCGCCGGAGTCGAAGCACACGCCCTTGCCGACGATGGCGACCGGCGGCTCGCCCTTTTCGCCGCCCTGCCAGCGCAGCACCACGAGCTGGGAATCCCGCTCCGAGCCCTGGCCGACGCCGAGGAGCGCGCCCATGCCGAGCTTCGCCATTTCCTTTTCGCCGAGCACGGTGACCTCGACGCCGTCCTTCTCCAGGCCCTTGGCGACCTTGGCGAACAACTCCGGCGAGAGGACGTTGGCGGGCTCGGAGACGAGGTCGCGGGTCAGCCCGACGCCGTCGGCGACCGCCGACATCGGCAGGAAGGCGGTCTTGGCGGCGGCGAAATCGGTCAGCCGCACGGTAAGGCCGGCGATGCTGGGTTTGTCTTCCGGCTTCTGCTTGGTGCGGTAGAGGTCGAAGCGGTAGGAGGCAAGCGCCGCGCCGAGCGCCGCGTGCGCCGCGAGCATGGCGGCGGAGGCCTTGGTCTTGGCGATCGCGTCGATGGCGATGGTGAGCTCCGCGGCGCGGGCCTTTTCCGCCGCCGCCTGCGCCGCCGCGCCGAAGGATTCCATGCGGCGGGTGTCGATTCCCTCCGCCTTGCCGAGGCCGATCAGGACGACGCAATCGACGGAAACCCCGGCGGGGGCGACGACGGAAAGCGTCTGCTCCGCCTTGCCGGAGAAGCGCGCAGCGGCGATGGCGCGGGAGAGCGCGCCGCCGCAGGCCTCGTCGGCGGCCTGGGCGCTGGGGGTGAGGATGCCGGTTTCGAGGACGCCGACGGCAAGGCACCCGGCTTTCGGCAGTCCGGGCTTGGCGAAGGTGACTTTCATGCGGAAGATTCCTTAAAAGGCGGCGGGCGCGGAAGCGCCGCGGAAGGTCGATGGTTTCGATATTGCCCGGAACCGCATGCGGTGCAAGGCATTGCTCAGGTTTTTCAGCACGTGTGGCGGCGGATCGGCATTTCCACGGGTTCGCGCCGCCGGCCCCAGGCGCCCGGCCAGCCGTCGAACACGCCGGGCAGGCGCGCGCCGCAGCGCACGCAACAGCCGGAAATGTCGAGACCGTAGCTCTTGATCTCGTACCAGTCGCGGCGGATCACCGCCGCGCCGCAGCCGGGGCAGAACGTGGCGTCGCCCTCCGCATCGTGGACGTTGCCGGTGTAGACGAAGCGCAGGCCCTCGGCCATGGCGATGCCGCGGGCGCGGACGAGCGTTTCCGGCGGCGTCGGCGGCACCTGCGCCATCTTGTGGTCGGGGTGGAAGGCGGAGAGGTGCAGCGGCACGTCGGGGGAAAGTTCGGCGGCGATCCATGCGGCCATCGCCGCGATCTCGGCGTCGGAATCGTTGTGACCGGGGATGACCAGGGTGGTGATCTCGAGCCAAGTTTTGGTCTCGCGGGCGATGAAGGCGAGCGCCTCCTTCACCGGGGCGAGGCGCGCGCCGCAGATGCGGGCGTAGAAGTCCTCGGTAAACGCCTTCAGGTCCACGTTCACCGCGTCGAAGGCGGGAAAGAATTCCGCCGCCGCGGCGGGATTGATGTAGCCCGCGGTCACCGCCACGCTGCGCAGCCGCGCGGCGCGGCAGGCGGCGGCGACATCGAGGACGAATTCGAGAGCGATGATCGGCTCGTTGTAGGTTACGGCGACGGAGCGGCAGCCCTTGCGCGCCGCGGCGTAGGCGATCTCCTCCGGCGTCACCTCGGGGCTGAGGCGTCCGGCCTCCCGCGCGCGGGAGATTTCCCAGTTCTGGCAGCAGGCGCAGGCGAGGTTGCAGCCCGCGCCGCCGAAGGAGAAGACCGGCGAACCGGGGAGGAAGTGGTTGAGAGGCTTCTTCTCCACCGGATCGATGCAAAAGCCGGAGGAGCGCCCATAGGTGAGAAGCTCCATCCGTCCGTCCACGTTGGCGCGGGCGAAGCAGGCGCCGTGCCTGCCGGGGGCGATGACGCAGCCGCGCGGGCACAGTTCGCAGGCGATGGAGCCGTCCTCGCCGGTCGGGTGCCAATACCGGGCCGCCGACATGATTCCCTCCCGAGGAATGGAATGCTAGAATTATAAAACTTACTTTATAGCTGATTATTACCCTTGAAAACGAATTGCCGCCCCGGTTTGCGGGGCGCGGAATGCATTCACGGAGGCTGCCAGGCATGAACCAGCATGCATTGCGGGTGCGTCCCGCCGCCGTCGCCGGCATGTTCTACCCCGAGGACCCGCAGGATCTGCGCCGCGAGGTGGCGGACTACCTCGCCGCGCCCACAGCGGCGGCGGCGGAGGAAATGCCCAAGGCGGTGGTGGTGCCGCACGCGGGCTACCGCTATTCCGCGCCGGTGGCCGCCGAGGCCTATGCCCGGCTCGCGGCGGCGCGCGGCAAGGTGCGCCGCGTCGTTCTCATCGGGCCGACCCACCGCGTCCCGGTGGCGGGCTTCGCGCTGTCCAGCGCCGAAGCGTTCGACACGCCGCTCGGCCCGGTGGCGGTGGATACCGCCGCGGTGGACCGCCTGGCGCAGCGCGCCGACGCGGTGCGCATGGACCTGGCGCACGCGCAGGAGCATTGCCTGGAGGTGCAGTTGCCCTTCCTCAAGGAAACCCTGGGCGAGGTTTCCATCGTGCCGGTGCTGGCGGGCCAGGTGTCGCCCGAGGCGGTGGCCGACCTGCTTGCCGGGCTGTGGGGCGGGCCCGAGACCCTGATCGTGGTCAGCTCCGATTTGTCGCATTATCTGTCCTACGACGATTGCGTGACCCTTGACGCGGTGACCACCCACGCCATAGAGACCATGTCGCCGGAAAAGATCGACCGCCCGCAGGCGTGCGGACGGCTGCCGATCGCCGGCCTGTTGCTCTGCGCCAAGGCGCGGGGCATGTCGGTGAAGACCCTGGACGTGCGCAACTCCGGCGATACCGCCGGGCCGCGCGGCCAAGTGGTCGGATATGGGGCCTGGGCGTTTTTCGAGGGGACAATGGAACAACCGCTGACCGAAACTCACGGCGAGGAGATGCTGGCGCTGGCCGATGCCGCGATCCGCCACGGACTGGACCACGGCGCGCCGCAGCCGATCAACTTCGACGCGGTGTCGCCGGAGCTGCTGGAGTTCGGCGCGACCTTCGTCACCCTGCATCGCGAAGGCCGCCTGCGCGGCTGCATCGGCACGATGCGCGCGGCGCGCACCATCGCCGAGGACATCGCCGCCAACGCCTATGCCGCGGCGTTCTCCGACTCGCGGTTTCCGCCGCTCACCGCCGAGGAGATGGACGGCCTGGACATTTCGGTCTCGCTGCTCGGGCCGCTGGACCCCATCGACTTTGAGAGCGAGCACGACCTCGTCGCGCAGCTCGACATCGGCGTCGACGGCCTGGTGATCGCCGACCAGGGGCGGCGCGCGCTGTTCCTGCCGCAGGTCTGGACCCAGCTGCCGGACCCGGTGGTCTTTCTCGCGCAGCTGAAGCACAAGGCCGGGCTGCCGCTCGCCGAAAGCCCGACGCTGCAGGCGTGGCGCTTCCGCGTCGATGCGGTGGGCCGCGACGCCTGAGATGCCCGCACCGCTTTTGGCCGATGACGCGGTCTGCCGCGCGGCGGGGGAACGCCTCGCCCGCGGCGAACTGGTCGCCTTCCCCACCGAGACGGTCTATGGCCTCGGCGGCGATGCGCGCAACGACCGCGCCGTCGCCGCGATCTTCGCGGCGAAGCGCCGCCCCACCTTCAACCCGCTGATCGCCCACGTGCCGGACCTCGCCGCCGCCCTGCCGCTGGCGTACTTCTCCGCCGCGGCGCGCAAGCTGGCGGAAGCATTCTGGCCCGGGCCGCTCACCCTGGTGCTGCCGCGCCGCGACGGCTGCGGCCTTTCCCACCTGGTTTCCGCCGGGCTGCCCAGCGTCGCCATCCGCATTCCGGCGCACCCGGTGGCGCTTGCCATCCTTTCCGCCGCCGCCTGCCCGGTGGCCGCGCCCTCGGCCAATCCCTCCGGCCGGGTCAGCCCGACGCGCGCCGGCCACGTGGCCGAAGGCCTGGGCGACGCGGTGGCGATGATCGTCGACGGCGGCCCCTGCGCGGTGGGCGTGGAAAGCACGGTGCTGGACATGACCGGGGAGTCTCCCCATGTGCTGCGTCCCGGCGGGGTGACCGCGGAGGCGGTTTCCGCCGCGCTCGGCGTGGCGGTGGATTTCGCCCCGCCGCCCGCCCCGGACGGGCCGCTGCTCTCGCCGGGGCAGATGACCAGCCACTACGCGCCCGGCCTGCCGGTGCGGCTCAACGCAAGGGCGGCGGAAGCGGGCGAGGCGCTGCTGGGCTTCGGGCCGGTGGCCGGGGCGGCCTTGAACCTCAGTCCCGCGGGCGATGTGGTGGAGGCGGCGGCCAACCTCTTCGCCATGCTTCGGGCGTTGGATGGCGGGCCGTATCGTGCTATTGCGGTGTCTCCGATTCCCGATGCCGGGCTCGGGGTCGCGATCAACGACCGGCTGATGCGCGCGGCGGCGCCGCGCCCGTAGATATTTTTCGAGGTCACCGAATGAGCCAGACCGCCCTTCTCGCGGCATTGAAGTCGATTGTCGGCGAGGCCAACCTCCTCACCTCCGCCGCCGATATGGAAACCTACATCAACGAGGAACGCGGACTGTTCCGCGGTTCGCCGCTGGCGGTGGCGCGCCCCGGCACCACCGAGGAAGTGGCCGAGGTGGTTGCGGCCTGCGCCGCGGCGGGTGTGTCCATCGTGCCGCAGGGCGGCAACACCGGCCTGGTCGGCGGCGGGCTGGCCGACGACGAGGTGATCGTCGCCACCGGGCGGCTCAACCGCATCCGCGCCCTCAACCCCGAAGACTTCACGATGACCGTGGAGGCGGGCTGCGTGCTGGAAGACATCCGCAACGCGGCGGAGCGGGTGGACCGGCTGTTCCCGCTGTCGCTGGGCGCGCAGGGCAGCTGCCAGATCGGCGGCAACATCTCCACCAATGTCGGCGGCATCAACACCCTGCGCTACGGCACCGCGCGCGACAACATCCTCGGCCTCGAGGTGGTGCTGCCCGACGGCCGCATCTGGAACGGCCTGCGCGCCCTGACCAAGGACAACACCGGCTATTCCCTGCGCAACCTCTTCGTCGGCGCGGAAGGCACGCTCGGCATCGTCACCGCCGCGGTGCTCAAGCTCTATCCCAAGCCGGTGCAGATGGAGACCGCCTTCTGCGCGCTGGAAAGCCCGGAAGCGGCGCTGGAGCTGCTCGCCCGCGCGCGCCGCGCCAGCGGCGACCAGGTGGCCGCCTTCGAGCTGATCTGCCGCGACGGCGTGCGCCAGTCGGTGACCCATCTCGAAGGCGTGACCGACCCGCTGGACGCGGAATACCCGTGGTACGTGCTCACCGAGTTCACCTCCGCCAATCCGGAGGAGCCGCTGCGCGACACCTTCGAAGGCTTCCTCGGCGACGCCCTGGAAGACGGCGTGATCCTCGACGCAGTGCTCGCCGAAAGCCTGGAGCAGCGCCGCAGCCTGTGGCGCATCCGCGAGGAACTGCCGGAGGCGGAAAAGTACGAGGGCGGCTCGATCAAGCACGACATCTCGGTGCCGGTGCGCGCCATCCCCGAATTCATCCGCCGCGCCACCGCCGCGGTGCTGGAATTCATGCCCGGCAGCCTGCCGGTGCCCTTCGGCCACGCGGGCGACGGCAACATCCACTTCAACGTCACCCAGCCCAAGGGCATGCCGGTGGAGGAGTTCTTCACCCACTGGCACCCGATGAGCCGCATCGTCTACGACATCGTCGACGAACTGAACGGCTCGTTCTCCGCCGAGCACGGCGTCGGACGCTTCAAGATCGAGTACCTGCAACGCTACCGCTCGGAGGTGGAACTCGACATGATGCGCCGCATCAAGGCCGCCCTCGACCCGCAGAACACGATGAACCCCGGCGCGCTGTTCGGCACGCCGCTGGAATAAAACCAAAACTTCGCGGGGGACCTCAGGCCCCCCGCACCCCCCATAAGTTTTCTGCGCGTAGCGCGACAGAGTCATCACGCGGCGTGATGGTCTTATGGCGCTGCGCGCAAAAACCAAAAGCTATGGGGAGCGCGAGGGGTCCTAGACCCCTCGTGAAGTTTTGGTGTTTAGGCCCCTACACCGCGATCATCGCCTGGCCGTCGCCGCCGTTGCCGGGCGAGGGGGGGTTGATTGCGGCCTGCACGCCCTCGCGCAGCGCCAGGGCCACCGCCTGGGTGCGGTTGGTTGCGCCGATCTTGCGGAAGACGTTGCGCAGGTGCGACTTGATGGTGATTTCGGTAAGGCCGAGGACGCGCGCGATTTCCTTGTTGGAGGCGCCGCCGACGAGTTGGGTGAGGATTTCGTATTCGCGCCGGGTGAGGGCGGACAGCGGCGAGCGGTCGTGCGGCGTCGCCAGGGAGTCGGAATCCACCGGCGACTGGATCGATTCGTTGGCCAGCACCTCCGGCGGATAGTACGGCACGCCGCACAGGATGAGGCGCAGCGCGTGCATCATCGCGGTGCCGTTGAGCGATTTCGGCAGGTAGCCGGAAACTCCCAGGCGCATCGACTCCAGCACGTCGGTACGGCTGACCCAGCCGGTGACGATGACGACGCGGGTATTGGGGAAGGCGCGGCGCAGCCGCAGCACGCCGTCGGTGCCGTCCATTCCCGGCATCCGCAAGTCGAGCAGCACGAGGTCGGGATGTTCCGCCGCGATGGCGTCGTGGGTTGAAGGATAGTCGTAGGATTCGAGGATCTTAACGTCGTCGCCGACCTTCGAGACGAAAGGCTTCAATCCATCCCGCAACAGCGCATGATCGTCGGCGATCAAGACTTTCATCATGCGTTCTCCTTATCGGTTGGTGCGCGACCCGCGCGGAGAAGGATCGGCGTTTTATCGTTCCAGAATGATACCCAAGTCGGTTTTGGGCAAGTGTCCGCTTAACCTGCAACCGACGGATTCCGCTGGCCTCACGCCAGAGAGCGCAAGGTTTCGGCCAGTTCGCGCAGGCTGACCGGCTTGCGCAGGATCGCATCCACGCCGTTTTCCAGCTCCGCTAAGGCCTCGCGGTCGCGTAGCGGCTGGCCGGTGACTACCACCAGGCCGATGTGGGGATACTCCGCCGCCGCTTCGGCGATGAGCTGGAAGCCGTCGCCGTCGGGCATGCGCAGGTCGGTGACGAGAATGTCGATATGGGTGGTGGCCAGCACCTCGCGCGCCTGCCGTCCCGAGGCGGCGGTGAACGCGGCGTGGCCGGATTTTTTGAGAAAAGCGGCGATCTCGCGGGTGGCGAGTTCCTCGTCGTCCACCACCAGCACCGCCATCGGCGGGGTTTTCCCGGCGGCGGGCGGCGGCGCGGCGGCGGGCGGCGGCGCCTCGACCGGGGTGTCGAGGCAGGCGGGCAGCACCACGCGGAAGCGGCAGCCGCCCTCGGGCCGGTTCTCCACCTCGATGCGGCCGCCCATGGCGGTGACCAGGCCGAGGCTGATCGAGAGCCCGAGTCCGGTGCCCGCGCCCTCGGTCTTGCGGGTGAAGAAGGGATCGAAGAGGTGGGGCATGTCCTCGGCGCGGATGCCGGTGCCGGTATCGGCGATCTCCAGGCGGATTTCCGCGGGCGCGGCGTGCGGCGTTTCGATGCGCGCGGAGAGGACGATCTCGTCGTTGCCGCCCGCACGCGCGGCGCGGCGTTCGACGATGGCGTCCACCGCGTTGTTGAGGAGGTTGATCAGCACCTGTTCCGCCTGGCGCGCATGCCCGAGCACCGGCAGCGGCGCGTCCGGCAGGTCGCGGACCACGGCGATGCCGCGGTTGGCGCATTGCGGCAGCACCAGGCCGAGCGCCGCCTCCACCGAGTCCCTGAGGTCGAAGCAGCCGCGCGGCCCGGCGTCGCGGCGGCTGAACCCCTGCATGTAGTCGATGGTTTCGCGCAGGCGGTCGGACTGCGCGCCGATGATCTCGAACTTCGCGCGCATCGCTGCGGCGTCGCCGTCTTCGAGGGAGAGCAGCGCGCTCTCCGCGGCGAGGCGGATGACGTTCAGGGGTTGGCTGATCTCGTGCGCCAGCGACGCCGACATCTCGCCGAGCAGCGCGAGCTTGGAGGCATGGCGCAGCACTTCCTCCATGCGGCGGCGTTCGGTGACGTCCTCCACCACCATGAGGAAGCCGCCGTCCTCGCCCATGCGGGCGAGCAGCAGGCGCGCATGGCCGGGTTCGCAGCCGCCGCGGACGAGGCCGCTTTCGCCGTCCACGGTGCGCAGCGCCGGATCGCGGGCGAGGCGTTCCATC
>JBFWJB010000033.1:0-14416 GCA_050253435.1 Rhodospirillaceae bacterium | reverse complement strand
TCCCAGGCGCTTCGCCACTTCCTGGTAGCCGCGCTCGACGGTGCCGAGGTCGAGGCGGAAGCGGTCCTTGTCGAGGCGTTCGCCGGTGGCGATGTCCCACAGGCGGCAGTTGTCGGGCGAGATTTCGTCGGCGAGGACGATCTGGATGTCGCCGTTGTCGTGGTAGAGGCGGCCGAACTCCAGCTTGAAGTCGATCAGGCGGATGCCGACGCCGAGGAACAGGCCGGAAAGGTAGTCGTTCACCCGGAGCGCGAGGGCCATCATGTCGTCGATGTCCTGCACCGCGGCCCAGCCGAAGGCGGTGATGTGCTCCTCGGAGACGATGGGGTTGCCGAGCTCGTCCTTCTTGTAGACGTATTCGACGATGGAGCGGGGCAGCGGCGTGCCGTCGGCAAGGCCGAAGCGCCGCGCCAGCGACCCGGCGGCGGCGTTGCGCACCGATACCGAAACCGGAATGATCTCCACCTCGCGCACCAGTTGCTCGCGCATGTTGAGACGGCGGATCAGGTGGGTCGGAATGCCGATCTCCTCCAGCCGCATCATCAGGTATTCGGAAATCCGGTTGTTGAGCACGCCTTTGCCGGTGACGGTGCCGCGCTTCTTGCCGCCGGCGGTGGTGGCGTCGTCCTTGAAGTACTGCACCAGGGTGCCGGGTTCCGGTCCCTCGTAGAGAATCTTCGCCTTGCCTTCGTAGAGTTTCTTCGGTCGTGCCATGGCCGCCACGTTCAGGGCCGCGCGCCGGGCGGAACCTTCGCCCCAGGGGCGCTTCGCGGCTGGGAAAAAGAAATAAGGGCGCGGCCTTGTGGCCGGGGCGCCCAGGTTCGGCTGTTCGTATATCAGCGTTGCGGGGAGAGGACAACGATTCTCGGCCCCGGCGTTGCCATGCGCCGCCGATGGACGGGCGCGGCGCGGCGCGGCGGGCGGGGTTTTGCCGCGGAGTCGGCGGGGGAGTTAATGCGACTGCTTCTTAGTTACATTTTTTCCTTCACACACCCTTGCGGATGGTATATGACTGCATATATCCGAAGTAATAAATTTGAGCCCTAGCCCTGGAGGTTCGTCATGCTGCATTTTCTCGTTGCCGTGGAACGCGGCCATGAAGCCCGCTTCGCGATGAGCCAGGAGCTCATCTACAAGGTCGTCACCCGCCGCAACCAGCTGTTCGCGGAATGGGCGGCGCGCCTGATGGGGCTGCACGGCGAAAGCGTGGACGAGTATGCGCAGGAAACCCTGGAGCACGTCTTCGGCGATACCGACGGGGTGCGCCTTGTGGCCAAGGTGAAGGACGATCTCGCGAAGATCGGCGTGGTGCTGGCAAGCGCCCGCCTGGAGGAGAAGCTCGCCCAGCTCGAGCGCCGCGCCTGCGGCGACGTGATGGAGGCGATCATCGGCGACCCGGTCGTGCCGGACGCGCGTCGCCGCGCCGCCCAGGCGATCCTCGACGAAATCGAGGGCCGCAACGCTCCCGTCACCACCGTGCAGACCATCGACAAGGCGGTGCGTCACGCGAAGAAGGAGCTTGCCACCCAGGCCTCGCGCTTCCACCTGAGCGACCTCTTCCTCGCCGTGATCGGCTCGCAGAAGGTGCATCCCGCCGAATAGACCCGCCCCGCGTTCCCTCGCGGTTCCGCAAAGCCCCGCGCTTCAAGCGCGGGGTTTTCGCATGCGGGAATCAGATATTGTTATAGTGTTACTTTTTTCTTGACCGCGTGTTCGACGCCGCGTAGGGACGGAGATCGGATGGCTGCGATTCATTCTTAGAGAGGCATCATGGACGGGCGGCCGGAGGCATTCCGGGGAGAAGAGGAGCGCCTCCGCGGGAAAGGTGAAAGCACGCTTTCCGTCAGCCCGTCGCTGCTGGCGGCATGCCTGCCGGAGGCGGGCGGCTGGCGGGAAACCGTCCTGCCGGAGGCCGGATGCCTGGCCCGCTTCCGCTGCGGACGGGTCGCCCCCGGAATTACCGCGACGGCAAGCCGTTGCCGCGGAGGGGAGGACCATGCCGTCCGCATCGAGCACCCCCGGCCCGCCGCGATGCTGGTTTTCGGCGAGAGCGGCTGCACCGCTTTCGAGCCTGCGGAAGGGCGGCGTTGCGTCATCCGCCCCGGCGACGTGTGGCTGCTGCACGCCGATGCGGCGCCGCTTCTGCGCCGTCCCGCGCCCGGAACCGACAACCGCATGACCGTGCTCAAATTCGACGCTGCGCGGCTGGACGGACTTTGGAGCGAGGGCGGCGACGGTTTCTCCCGCGCCGCGCCCGGCGCCATGCGCCTTGGCTATGGCGAGGCTCCGCAGGCCTGGACCTCGGAGATATTCGGCAATCCCTTGGCCTCGCCGCTCGACCGGCTGCTGGCGGAGGGACAGTGCCTGGAGCTCCTGGCGCGCTGGCTCGGCCCCCTGCCGAGCCTCCCGGAAATGCGGAGAGGGGTCTCCGCCGAGGACAGCCGCCGCATCGGCCGCGTCGTCGAGATGCTGGTCGCCGACCTGGCGGCGCCGCCCTCCCTGGACGATCTCGCGGCCTCGGCGGGGATGAGCCATGTGCGCCTCAACCGCTGCTTCCGCAAGCTCTACGGCACCACGGTGTTCGGCTGGCTGCGGGATTATCGGCTCGACCGCGCGTGCTACTGCCTCGACGACCCGCGGTGCAGCGTCACCGACGCGGCGTTCCGCTGCGGCTTCAGCAGTTCCAGCCACTTCGCCACCGCCTTCCGCCGGCGCTTCCGCTGTTCGCCGCAGGAATATCGCCGCCGCTCCTAAGCGTTCGCCGGATGATCGCGGCCGTTCGCCGGATGGCGGCGGCGCGTGCCGCGCCGCGCTACAGTCGCGGTCCCCGACCAGCCGGGAGCATCTCCGATGACCGCAGTCTTTTCCGCCCCCCGTTCCGTGGTGGCCGTATTGTTCGCGGCCCTCGCCGCGAACGCGGCGGGGCACGCCTTCGTTCTCATCGTCCTGCCGCCGCTCGCGCGGCGGCTCGGCTTCTCCGACCTGCAGGCGGGCATGCTGCTCAGCCTTTCGGCCCTGGTGATGACGCTGGCCGCGCCGGTCTGGGGCGGCGTCTGCGACCGCCGCGGGCGGCGGCGCGTCATTCTTGCCGGTCTCGGCGCGGGCGCGGTCTTTCTTGCCGCCTGCGCCGCGGTGGTGGCCGCGCGGCTGGCGGGTGGACTTTCCGCGGCGGCGGCGTTCGGCCTGCTGTTCGCGGCGCGCATCCTCCAGGCGGCGCTGGGCGCGGGGCTGATGCCCGCGGCGCAGGCGGTGTTCGCCGACATCACCCGCGACGACCGCCGGGCGGGCGGCATGGGCACCATGGGTGCGGCCTTCGGCATCGGCTCGATCCTCGGCGGCGCGGCCGCCTGGCGGCTTGCTTCCGGCATGCCGGAGGCGGGCTTCCTGCTGCTTTCCGCCTGCCTCGCCGCCGCCGTGGGCGGCATCGCGCTGACCTTGCCGGAAACCCGCGCCGCGCCGCCGCCGGAGGCCCTGGCGGCGGGCACCCTGCCGTTCGCCGCAATCGCGCGCTTCCTTGCGGTGACGCTGCTCGGGCTTGCGGTCTACAGCCTGTTGCAGCAGGTCACGGTGCTGCGCCTGCAAGACGGCTTCGGCCTGCCGCCGGACCGCGCCATGCGCGCCGGCGGCGGCGCGATGATGCTGGCGATGACGGCCATGGCGGCGATGCAGCTGGGCGTGGTGCGCCGCCTGCGCTGGCCGCCCGGCCGCCTTTCCCGGACCGGGGCGGCGGCGGCTCTGGCGTGCCTGGCCGCGGCTGCTGCTGCGCCCGGCGTTGCCGCGCTGGTCGCGGCGACGGCGGGACTCGGGGCCTCGCTCGGTCTGTTGCTGCCCGGCAATCTTGCGGCTCTCAGCCTGCGCGCGGGGCCCGCCGCACAGGCGCGCGCCGCCGGAATCAACGCGGTGGCGCAAGGCATGGGCATGGCGTTGGGGCCGATCGGCGGCGCCGCGCTGCACCAAATCGCGCCCACCGCGCCCTATGCCGCGGCGGCGGCGGCGATGACGGTGGTTTGCGCGTTGACCTGGGTTTTCCGGCGCGAGGGCGGTTTCGGGGTTTGATCAAATCCGTTCGCCGTGTGAACGCGCGGCGGCGGCGGCGGCTTTATGCTGCCCTCCCGATGTTCGACGAAGGGGGAAGGATCATGGCTCTCGCGAAGGCTGCCGGCGTAGCGGCGGTACTGATGGCGGCCGCGCCCGCCGCCCTGGCGGACGAAGCGGACGACGCGCCGCTGAAGCTGCCGGGACTGACGGTGGAGGCGCGGCAGTGGAAGGAGGACCAGGCGAAGGTGCCGGGCAGCGTCGCGGTGTTTTCCGGCGAGAGCCTGGGCAACCCGCTGTCCGACGATCTCGCTGCGATCTCCCGGGCGATGCCCAACGTGGCGATCGAGCAGTCCTCGGTGCAGAGCCGCGTGGTGATGCGCGGCATCTCCGCCGCCAACACCGGGCTCCAGGATCCGGTCGGTTATTTCGTCGATGGCGTCGCCCTGCCGATGGGCGCCACCCAGGCGCCGGGGTTCTTCGGCCTGGAGGGCGTGGAGGTGCTGAAGGGGCCGCAGAGCACCCTCTACGGCCGCAACACCGAGGCCGGAGCGATCAAGGCGACGAGCCGCGCGCCCTCCTGGACTCCCGCGGCGGAGGCGGCGCTTTCCCTCGGTTTCAAGGACGGCGCCGACGGCTGGGCGCCGGACGGAGTTCTGGACGGCTGGGTTTCCGCGCCGCTGACCGACACTCTGGCGGCGGGGCTGGCGCTCCGCCTGGAGGACGACCGCGGCGCCTTCTACAACCGCCGAGACGACGCCGACGACGGCGGCGACAGCCGCCGCGCCGGACTTTCCGCCGCCTTCGACCTGATCGCCTCCGACGATACGGACGTCAGCTTCAACAGCACGCTGATGCGCAACGAGACCGGCAAGCAGCGCATGCGCTATCTCACCGGCACTTATGCGACGCCGCGCTTCACCACCAACTACAATACGGACTCCTGGGACGACAGCACCACGGCGGTGCAGGCGTTGCGCGTCACCCACCGGCTGGATGGCCTGGAGGTCACCGCGATCACCGGCTGGACCCACTACGACCGGGACTTCCAGATGGATGTGGACTCCGCGCCGCTCGCCACGCTGCCTGCTCTTTACGACCATACCGACGACGCCCTGTCGCAGGAATTGCGCATCGCCACCGACGATCCGTCGGCACGGCTGAAATGGCTGGGCGGCCTCTACACCTACCGCGAGTGGACCGATATCGACTATGCCATCGGCACGCCGCGGGTGCGCCGCAAGACCAGCATCGACCAGACCGGCGTCGCGGGCTTCGGCCAGGTGGAATACGGCCTCACCGAGCGGCTGCGGGTGAGCGCCGGTGCACGGCTGGAATGGGTCGGCCAGTCCGGCGACCAGACCTACGCCTCGGCCGCCCTCAACAGCGCCTACGGCGAGGACCTCGACGTCACCGTGCTGCTGCCGCGCTTCACCTTGTCCTACGACCTGACCTCCGCCTCGACGCTCTATGCGTCCTATGCGCGGGGCTACATGCCGGGCGGCTACAACTATGCCTTCGCCAGCGGCGCGGATAGCTTCGCCTACGATCCGGAATACAGCTGGACGGCGGAACTCGGCGTGAAGAGCCGCGTCCTCGGCGAGCGCGTCGGCCTCGGCGCGGCAGCCTTCCACACCACGATCCGCGACAAGCAGATCGTCGACGTGGTGGTGGGCGGCGCGCAGAAGTACTCCAACGCGGCGGAGGCGGAGGTCTACGGCCTCGAGCTCTCGGCGGACGTCCGTCTCGCCAAGGGGCTGACCGGCTTCGCCAACTTCGGCGTGCAGCATGCCGAGGCTACCGACTACAAGACGGCGACCGCCGACTATTCCGGCAACCGCCTGCCCCTGGCGGCGGACTACACCTGGAGCGCCGGCCTGCGTTATGCGGACGGCGAGGGACCGTTCGCCCAGGGCAGCCTCAACGGTTCCGGCCCCTACTATTTCGACAGCGCCAACGCGGTGCGGCAGCCCGCCTTCGCCACCGTCGATGCGGAGGTCGGCTACGACTTCGGCGGCGCCCGTCTCTCCCTGTGGGTGGTCAACCTGTTCGACGAGACGCTCTACAGCCGCGGGCTGACGGCGAACCTGGGCGCCATCGTCGAGGACGTGTCCGGACGGGAAGTCGGCGTGCGCCTGAGCGCCAAGTGGTGAGGAGGAAGCGATGACCGTGACATCCCGCCCCGTCGGCATGGGTGCCTATCTGTTCGACCTGGTGCAGGCGCCGGTGCGCTGGCACGCCCTGCGCGCCGCGCTCGTCCTCAAGCTGTTCGACGATCTGCGCACTCCGGCCTCCGCCGCGGCGCTCGCCGCACCGCGCGGCCTCGACCCGGCGCGCACCGCGCTGCTGCTCGATGCGCTCGCCGCCATGGGCATCCTCGGCAAGTCGGAGGAGGGCTACCGCCTGAGCGCAGAGGCCGAACCCTTCCTCAGCGGCGAGGACAGCCTCGCCCGCTCGCTGCTGCAACTCGGCGGCCTGCGCCAGGCGGGACTGGAACGCCTGCCCGAGATGCTGCGGACGGGCAAGCCGCCGCAAAGGCCGTCTCTCGATTTCACCGACGCCGCATTCTGGGAGAGGGCGGTGGCGAGCCTGCGCTCGTTCCACCGCGCGCTTGGGCGGGCGGAGATGCTGGCGGTTCTGGAATCCCTGCCGGAATGGCCGCAGGCGCGGCGCTTTCTCGACATCGGCGCGGGGTCCGAGGTGCTGTGCCTGGCGGTTGCCGAACGCCGCCCGGACGTTGCCGTAACCCTGTTCGACCTGCCGCCGTGCGCGGCGCGGATCGGGGCGGACCTCGCGGCGATGGGCCGGGCAGGGGAGGTCTCGATCCTGCCCGGCGACTACAACGCCGACGATCTGGGCGGCGGCTACGACGTGGCCTGGGCGTCGATGACCCTGTACTACGCCCGCGATCTCGCCGCGGTGCTGGGCAAGGTGCGCCGCGCCCTGGCGCCGGGCGGCGTGTTCGTCAGCCTGCACGAGGGCCTGAACGATGGCCGCACCGCGCCGGAAACCCACGTCGTGGGGCGGTTGATCCCGGCGCTGCGCGGGCAGGACCTGTCGTTCGAACGCGGGGAAATCCGTGCCGCCCTGGAACGCGCCGGGTTCGGCGCGGTGGAAAGCCGCCGCATCGACACCGCCTTCGGCCCCATGGACGCCGATATCGCCCGCGGCCCTTGAGATGCCGCCGCGGTTGCGGCACACTCCTTCGGACTGTGGAACGCGGTCTCTACGACCGAAGGTGGCAAGGGGTGCGGAAATGACCCGATGGGGGCGGATGCTGGCGGTTCTGGCCGTCGGGCTTGGCTTGGCGGCGTGCGGCAACTCACGGACGCCGATGGATATCCCCGATGTGCCACAGCGCGGCGCGGTCTCGCCTCCGGCGGGGAAGGAGACGGAGCCCTTCGCCTTTGCCCGCGCGACCTCCAAGATCCCGCGCGGCACCATGATCGCCGCCTTTCCTGGACTGGTCTCCATCGGAGACATCTTCTCCTGCACCATGGGCAAGACCGTCTCCCGGGAATGGACGCAGAAGCTGAACGACTCCTGGACCGGCGAGAAGGGCGAGAGCTTCTACGATGCGATGAAAGCGGCGGGCTACAACGTGCTGGGCGATCCGTCCGAGCTGTTCGACCTCGGAGATGACCGGGCGCGCGCGAAGTATCAGGTGGGGGCGCGCCTCGTAGACGTGCGCGGCAACTTCTGCACCGAGTACGACATCTGGTGGGGTTATTCGACCAACCGGATAACGGGCGAGATGTACGTCAAAGTGGAGTGGGAGGTCTACTCCACCGCGGAGAGCCGCATCGTCGGCAAGTTCGTCACCGAGGGCTACGGCCGGCTGAAGGAACCCTCGGGCCAGGGCATAGAGCGCACCCTGAACCTCGCCTTTGCCAATGCCGCGTCGAACCTCGCCGGAGACATCGGCTTCTATAACGTGCTGGCGCCGAAGGATGCCGTGGCCGAAGCTGCGCCGCATCGCGGCGGTGCAGAGCGGCAAGGGCCCCTGACCTTGCGCGGCGCACGGCTTTCGACGCATGCGATGAGAGATGTCCTTCCGGAGGTTCTCGATGCGGCGGTGACCATACGCCTGAGCAACGGTCACGGCAGCGGCTTCTTCATCAGCTACGACGGCTACGGCCTGACCAACGACCATGTGGCGGGAGCGTCGAAGACGGTGATGGTGCGCCTGCGTTCCGGCATCGAGGTGGAGGCCGAGGTGGTGCGCACCGACAAGATTCGCGATGTCGCCCTGTTCAAGGCACCGGTGCAGATGCTGCATCCGCTGCCGTTGGCGCCGAATTCCGGCCTGTCCCGCCTCGATGACGTTTATGCCGTCGGCACGCCGTTGAAATTCGCCTTACAGTCGACCGTCACCAAGGGCGTGGTCAGCGCCTTCCGCCGGGAGGAGAAGGGCGGCCGGATTATCGACTTCATCCAGGCGGATGCGGTGATCGCAGGCGGCAACAGCGGCGGCCCTCTCCTTAACGCCAAGGGCAACGTCGTCGGCATTTCCGTGGAGAGCACGATTGTGCAAGGCGTTCCGGTCGGCTTCAACCGCTTCATCCCGATCGGCGAGGCGCTGGAGGCGCTGAACCTCACGGTCGAAGCGGAGAAGAATAAGCGTTAGCCGAACACCCGCGCGAAGATCGTGTCCACGTGCTTGGTGTGGTAGGCCATGTCGAAGATCGCCTCGATCTCCGCGCCGGAAAGGCGCGCCGTCACGTCGGCGTCGGCCTTGAGGAAGTCGAGGAAGCGGCCTTCGCCCGCCCACACCCGCATCGCATTGCGCTGCACGATGCGGTAGGAGTCCTCACGGGAAACCCCGGCCTGGGTCAGCGCCAGCAGCACCCGCTGCGAGAAGATCAGGCCGCCCAGCTGGTTGAGGTTCTTTTCCACCGCGTCGGGATAGATCACCAGCTTGTCGATCACCCCGGCGAGGCGCGCCAGCGCGAAGTCGAGCGTCACCGTGGCGTCGGGTCCGGTCATCCGCTCCACCGAGGAATGCGAGATGTCGCGTTCGTGCCACAGCGCCACGTTCTCCATAGCGGGGGCCGCATAGGCGCGCACCATGCGGGCGAGGCCGCAGAGGTTTTCGGTCAAGACCGGGTTGCGCTTGTGCGGCATGGCGGAAGAGCCCTTCTGCCCCGGCGAGAAGTATTCCTCCACCTCGCGCACCTCGGTGCGCTGCAGGTGGCGGATCTCCGTCGCCACGCGCTCCACCGAGCTTGCGATCACGCCGAGAGTGGCGAAGAACATCGCGTGGCGGTCGCGCGGGATCACCTGGGTGGACAGGGGTTCGACGGCGAGCCCGAGCTTGTCCGCCACGTGCGCCTCCACCGCCGGGTCGATGTTGGCGAAGGTGCCCACCGCGCCGGAAATCGCGCAGGTGGCGATGTCCGCCCGCGCCGCCAGCAGGCGCGCCCGCGCACGCTGGAATTCCGCATAGAAGCCCGCGAACTTCAGCCCCATGGTCACCGGCTCGGCGTGGATGCCGTGGCTGCGGCCCATGCACACCATGTCTTTGGTTTCGAGCGCACGGCGCTTCAGCGCGCCGAGCAGCGTGTCGATGTCGGAAAGCAGGATGTCCGCCGCCTGGGAGAGCTGCACCGCAAGGCAGGTGTCGAGCACGTCGGAGGAGGTCATGCCCTGGTGGACGAAGCGGGCGTTATCGCCGATGTGCTCGGAAAGCTCGGTGAGGAAGGCGATGACGTCGTGCTTCACCTCCGCCTCGATGGCGTCGATGCGGGCGATGCGCTCCGCCGTGTAGGGGAGGTTGCCCTTGTCCCACACCGCCTTCGCCGCGGCGGCCGGAATCACCCCCAGCTGCGCCTGGGCGTCGCAGGCGTGCGCCTCGATCAGGTACCAGATGTGGAAGCGGTTCTCCGGCTGCCAGATGCCGGTCATGGCGGGACGCGAGTAGCGCGGGATCACGGGCGGAACCTCCGTAGGGTGTGAGCGTGCCGCGAAAATCCGGCGAAGCGGCGGTTCTGTCAAGGCCAAGCGTCGTCTGGCGCGGTTTGCCGAGCCGGATTATGATGGCCTCCATGACGCAGCCAAGCGAGTCCTATCTCCGGGAAATTGTCCTGCTTGCCGATCCGGTGCTTGCGCCGATCCTGGCGCAGACCATCCTGCTCACCCATCCGCTCGCCACGCCCAAGGCGCTGATGCGCGCCGCGCCGATCCTCAAGGTGACTCCGCTCTCCACGCTGCCCGCGCTGATCGCCCGCTGCGGCGAGCCGCTGGCGGGGGCGCGCCTGTTCGCCTGCGCCACCGAGGTGATCGTGCCGGAAAAGCTGCTCGCCGCGTTTCCCGGGCCGTCCTACAACCTGCACCCCGGGCCGCCCGCCTATCCCGGGCGCTTCCCCGCGGTGTTCGCGCTCTACGATGGGGCGGCGGAGTTCGGCTCCACCCTGCACGAGATGACGGGCAAGGTGGACGACGGCCCGATCGTCGCCGTCGACCGCTTTTCCGTTCCGCCGGAGGCCGACCGCGCCGTCCTGGAAACGCAGAGCTTCGCCTCGGTGCTGCGCCTGCTTGCCCGGATGTGCGGCGGCCTGGTGCGGTCCGCGCCGCTGCCGCATCTGCCGGGCGAGGCGTGGGCCGGACGCAAGGGAAGCCAGGCGGATTTCGATGCGTTGTGCCGCCTGCCGGAAGGGGTGGACGCGGCGGAGTTCGCCCGCCGCTACCGCGCCGTCGGCGAGGGGCCGGAGCATGCGCTGGAAATGACCCTGTTCGGCCACCGCTTCCGCCTCGACAACCGCCGCGGCGGCGGCGTCACCGTGGCGGGCCAGCCGCGCCCGCCGGAACTTGACGGCGCGGCGGCGGCGACGCACAAAGGAACCGGCGCAGCCGCCGGAGAGGACGGCGCGGCGGCAGGCTCGGGGAAAGGGTAAGGCTTGGCCAAACCTCAGGACGAAGGCGGCATCGGGCAGGCGATCGGCAGTCTGCTGATCATCCTGGGCGTCGCCATGTGGGTGCCCGCCGTCGCCGATTTCGCCGCCGAAGACGGCGAATGGCCCGCCTTTGCCCTGGCCTCCGGCTTCACCATCTTCTTCGGCGTGATGCTTTTCGCCACCACGCGGGACACCAGCTTCGGCATCACGCCGCTGCGCCGCGCCTATTTCATCACCGTCGGCGCGTGGGTGGCTCTGTCGCTGTTCGGCGCGCTGCCGTTCTGGCTGTCGGGGCAGAAGATTTCCTACTGCGATGCGGTGTTCGAAACCGTCTCCGGCTTCACCACCACCGGCTCCACCGTGCTTTCCGGCCTCGACGCCATGCCGGTGGGGATTCTGTTGTGGCGGGCGCTTTTGCAGTGGATGGGCGGTATCGGCATCATCGTCATGGCGATCGCCATCCTGCCGATGTTCCGCGTCGGCGGCATGCAGATGTTCAAGCTGGAAAGCTCGGAAAAGACCTCCGACAAGATCTCGCCGCGGGTGCGCAGCATGGCGATCCGCATCGGCTGGGTCTACATCTTGTTGTCCACCCTCTGCGTGCTCGCCTATTGGGCCTGCGGCATGACGCCGTTCGAGGCGGTCATCCACTCGATGACGACGCTCTCCACCGGCGGATATTCCACCTCCGACGGCTCCATCGGCCACTTCGACAGCCTGCGGCTGGAATGGGCGGGTACGGTGTTCATGCTCGCCGGGGGCACCCCCTTCGTGCTCTTCGTGCTGGCGCTCTCCGGGCGGGGGCCGATGGTGATTCTGCGCGACGCGCAGGTCAAGCGCATGCTCGCCACCGCGTTGATCTCCGCGGCGATGCTCACCGTCTGGCTGGTTTTCGCCAACGATTTCGACCCATGGACGGCGTTCACCCGCGCGATGTTCAACCTCGTCTCAGTGATGACCACCACCGGCTACGCCTCCACCGACTATTCCCTGTGGGGGCCGCCCGCGGTGGCGGTGTTCTTCTTCATGACCTTCGTCGGCGGCTGCGCCGGGTCCACGGCGGGCGGACTGAAAATGTTCCGCTTCGAGATTCTGTGGCAGGATATCCGCAAGGAAACTCGCCGCCTGCTCTATCCGCACGGCGTGTTTCCCGACATGATGGCCGGCCGCCCGGCGAGCGAATCCCTGGTGCGCGACGTGCAGGTGTTCGTGCTGTGCTATGCCGCCACCTGCGCCGCCCTGGTGCTGGTGCTGGCGTATTACGGGCTGGACTTCATCACCGCGCTCTCGGGCGCGGCCACCGCGCTCGCCAACGTCGGCCCGGGGCTGGGGCCGGTGATCGGCCCGGCGGGCAACTTTTCCTCCCTGCCTGACGGCGCGAAGTGGGCGCTCGACGTGGGGATGATCCTCGGACGCCTGGAATTCGAAACGGTGTTCGTGATGATGACCGCGCACTTCTGGCGCGATTGAGGAGAGAACCATGAAAGCGATGATCGTTCCGGTAACCGCCTTTGCGCAGAACTGCAGCATCCTGTGGTGCGAAGAGACGATGCAGGGCGCGGTGGTGGACCCCGGCGGCGACATTGCCGAGGTGGAGGCGGCGGCGAAGCGCAAGGGCGTGGAGATCGTCAAGATCCTGCTCACCCACGGCCACGTCGACCACGCCGCGGGCACCCTGGCGCTGAAGAAGGTCTTCGACGTGCCGGTGGAAGGCCCGCACGAGGAGGACGCCTTCCTCCTCAAGGAATTGCCGGAAACTGCGCGCGGCTACGGCTTTCCGGCGTGCGAAAGCTTCACCCCCGACCGCTGGCTCAAGGAGGGCGATACCGTCTCCTTCGGCAACGTCACCCTGGAGGTGCTGCACTGCCCCGGCCATACGCCGGGCCATGTCGTCTTCTTCGACCGTCCGGACAAGCTCGCGGTGGTCGGCGACGTGCTGTTCCAGGGCTCGGTCGGGCGCACCGACTTCCCGCGCGGCAACGCCAAGGACCTCGTCTCCTCGATCCGCAACAAGCTCTTCCCCCTCGGCGACGAGGTGGTCTTCATCCCCGGCCACGGCCCGCTTTCCTCCTTCGGCGACGAGCGCAAATCCAACCCCTACGTCGGGGATCGGGCGTTTTAAAACGCCAAAACCTCGCGGAGGGTCGCGGACCCTCCGCACCACCCATGACTTTTGGGTTTTGCGCGTAGCGCCATAGAACCATCACGCGGCGTGACGGTTGCTTGCCGCTGCGCGGCGAAAATTTATGGGGGGTGTGGGGGGACCGAGTCCCTCCATGAAGTTTTGGTTTTTTTACAGCAGGCTCTTCCGGCGGAAGCTGATGTAGCGGCCGGGGGAGACGACGACGTGGTCGAGCAGCGCGATATCCACGGTGGCGAGGCCCTGTTTGATTTGCAGGGTGGTGTCGATGTCGGCCTGAGAGGGCGTGGGGTCGCCGGAGGGGTGGTTGTGCACCATGATTACGGAGTGCGCCTTGAGTTCGAGGGCGCGTTTGACCACTTCGCGCGGGTAGACCGGGGTGTGGTTGATGGTGCCGCGCTGCATCGCCTCGTCGGCGATCAGGCGTTTCTTGGTATCGAGGAAGAGCAGGCGGAACTCTTCCACCTCGGCGCGCGACTGCGCGGCGAGGCAGTAGTCCATCAGGTCGTCCCAGGCGGCGAGCGCGGTGCGTTCCGCAACGCGGCCTTTGAGCAGGCGCACCGCCGCGCCTTCCACCAGTTTCAGCGCCGCGACGGTGGTTTCCTTGACGCCGGGCACGGCCGTCAGCTCCTCCGGCGAGGCGGCGATGACGCTGGCGAAGTCGCCGAAGCGGGCGAGCAGGTCCTTGGCCAGGGGCTTGACGTCGCGGCGCGGGATGGCGAGCGCAAGCAGCAGTTCGAGGAGCTCGTAGTCGGCGAAGCCCGCCGCGCCGTTGCGCAGCAGTTTGTCGCGCAGGCGCTGGCGGTGGCCGAGGTAGTGCGGCTCGGCTTCCGGCGCGGGCGTCACCGGCGCTTCGAACAGGCCCGGAGAGGTGTCGTCGCCGCCCATGCCGCCGTTCCCGTCACGCCGCCGTATAAGGCGGCTGGGTGTAGCCCTTCGGCGACAGGGTGAAGATTTCGCAGCCGTCGGCGGTGACGCCGATGGAGTGCTCGAACTGGGCGGAGGCCTTGCGGTCGCGCGTCACCGCGGTCCAGTTGTCGGAAAGGATCTTGGTGTCCGGCACGCCGAGATTGATCATCGGCTCGATGGTGAAGAACATCCCTTCCTCCAGCCGCAGGCCGTGGCCGCGGCGGCCGTAGTGCATGACGTTGGGCTCGGCGTGGAAGGTGCGCCCGAGGCCGTGGCCGCAGAAGTCGCGCACCACCGAGAAGCGGTGCCCCTCCGCATATTCCTGGATCACCGCGCCGATGTCGCCCAGCGTGGCGCCGGGGCGCACGATGTCGATGGCGCGCATCAGGCACTCGTAGGTCACCTCGATCAGCCGCTTTGCCGCGACGCCGACCTTGCC
>JBFWJB010000032.1:0-14482 GCA_050253435.1 Rhodospirillaceae bacterium | reverse complement strand
CCTCGCAACGATTTGGTTTTACCGCGCCATCGCGCAGGGTGGCTCCCCGCTTTCCAGACGAGTCAAACTGTCCGCCATCGCATCGGCCAGGCGGCGCGACGCGGCGGCAAGCGCCGCCGCCGCGGCGTCCGCCGAGTCTCCGGCGAGCGGCGCGGAGAACGCGGCGCGGCAGGCGGCGGAGGCGCCCCTCGGCAGGCGGCGCAGGGTCCAGGAGGCTTCCACCGTGGCGGCGGCCCCCGGCACCGCGTCGAAGCGGTCGATGCGCGCCGCCAGGCGGTACTGCGGCAGCGCCGAGCCCGGCAGCGGCGCGGCGTAGACGTCGGCGGCGCGGGCGGCGCGCCACAGGGCCTCGTCGATCACCGCGCGCAGTTCCTCCGCCAGCGGTCCTGCCCAGCGGTCGGCGTCGCGCACCGTGAGTCCGCCGTCCGCGCCGGAGAGCACCAGCGCGGCGCGGTCCACCCGGCCGGGCAGCGCCACCGGCAGCACCTCCACCAGGCGTTCCGCACCGCCGCCCGCCGCCGGGCCGGAGGGCCCGGCAAGGGTGTGGTAGCGCGTGGCGGGCGAGGCCCCGCAGGCGGAAAGCCCCACGGCGAGGAGGGCGCAGAACAGCAGGCGGGGCGGCGTCATGGAGTGGTGTCCTTTCCGCGCAGGAGGGATTCGGGACGGCGGTCGAGGCCGTCGGCGAGCGCGGTGAGCGCGCGCGCCGCATCCGCCAGGGCGCGCAGGGCGGCGCGGGTATCCTGCTGCATCGGCGCATCGCCCGCCATCGTGCGGTTGATGGTGGCGAGCGCCTCGCGCAGGTCGGGCAGCAGCTCCTTTTCCGCCGCGGCGGAGAGGCCGTTGACGCGTTTCAGCGTGACGTTGAGGTTGGCGAGCGCGGCGCGCGCCTCCGCGCCGATTTCGTCGAACGGCACGGCGGCGAGTTTCTGCACGATGGTCTGCATCTGCTGCTGCATCGCCTCCATCTCGCCCGGCACGGCGGGCAGTTCCGGCATTCCGCCCGAGGTGTTGAACGCCGCGGGCGGCGCCTTGGGGAAGAAGTCGAAGGCGACGTAGAGCTGCCCGGTGATCAGATTGCCGGTGCGCAACTGCGCGCGCAGGCCGCGCTTCAGCAGGGCGGCGACTTTCTGCGGCGCGCTGGTGTCCGGCTTCGCCGCGCCGAGGCGGTCGGGGTAGACCACCAGCACCACCGGCGCGTCGTAGGCGCCGGTCGCCGCGTCGCGGGCGAGGCGCACCGAACGCACATGCCCGATGCGCACGCCGCGGAAGTCCACCGGCGCGCCGGGCGCCAGGCCGCGCACCGAACCGCCGAAGCGCACCAGCACCTCCACCGGCTCGCCGTCCGGCGCCTTGAGCGCCTCGTCACGCCCGGAAGCGAGGGCGAAGTCCGCGCCCTCGGCGGCAAGGTCCGCCTCGCCGGAAGGCGTCTCGAAGGCGACGCCGCCCATGAGAACGCTGGCGAGCGACTGGGTTTCCAGCTTCAGGCCCGCGGCGGAGAGGCTGAGGTCGATGCCGCTGGCGTGCCAGAAGCGGGTTTCCGCGGTGACGAAGCGGTCGTAGGGCGACTTGACGAAGATGCCGAGGTCGATGCGCCGCCCGTCGGCGGTAAGCTTGAAGCTCTCCACGTGCCCCACCTGGATGCGGCGGAAGAACACCGGAGAGCCCGCATCCAACGAGCCGATATCCTCCGCATGCAGCACGAAGCGCCGCCCCGGCGCGTCGGAGGCCACCACCGGCGGCTCCTCCAGACCGGTGAATTCGCTGCGCCGCTCCTCCGAGCGGCCGCCGTCGACGCCGATGTAGGCCCCGGAGAGCAGGGTGCCGAGGCCGGAGATTCCGGTCCCGGCGAGGCGCGGCCGCACCACCCAGAAGCGGCTGTCCGCGGCGGCGAAGGCCTCGGCCTGCTTATCGAGGTCGATCACTGCGATCACCCGCTTGCGGTCCTCGGAAAGATGCACCGCGGTGACCGCACCGATATCGACGTTCTTGAACTTCACCTTGGTCTTGCCGGGCTCGATGCCCTCCGCCGTGGCGAAGCTCACGGTGATCGTCGGGCCGCGGTCGCGCACCGCCTTGACCACCAGGGACAGGCCGATCAGCGCCGCCACCAGCGGCACGATCCACACCAGGGAGGGCAGCCAGCGGGAAGCCGGGGAAATTTCGGGTTCGGAAAGAGCGGGATCAGTCATGCGGTGCCTCGGAGTCCCAGAGCAGGCGCGGGTCGAAATCGTGCGCGGCGATCATCGTCAGCACCACCACCGCGCCGAAGGCGGCGGCCCCCGGCCCCGCGTCGATCGCCGCCAGAGCGCCGAAGCGCACCAGGCCGACCATCAACGCGACGACGAAGACGTCGAGCATCGACCAGCGGCCGACGAACTCGACGACGCGGTAGAGCGCGGTGCGCCGCCTTTTGCCGCGCGGCGAGCCGCGCCCCACGGTCAGCAGCAGCATGGTGAGCGAGCCGATCTTGGCGAGGGGGATGAAGATGCTGACGAAAAAGATCAACGCCGCCAGGTCCGGCGAGCCGGAGGTCCAGAAATAGACGATGCCGCTCATGATGGTGTCGGACTCCGCGCCGCCGATGGAGCTGGTGCGCATGATCGGCAGCACGTTGGCGGGAATGTAGAGAATCGCCCCGGCAAGCAGGAACGCCCAGGTGCGGGCGAGGCTTCCGGGCTTGCGCGCGTGCACCGCCGCGCCGCAGCGCGGGCAGTGCGGCGCAGGCGCGGTGACCAGGCCGCAGACGTGGCAGGGCACCAGGGGCGCGGCTTGCGGCGGCGGATGCGGCGCGATGGGGCGCGTTTCCCACAACCCGCGCAGGTCGTAGGAGAGAATGGCGGCGAACAGCACGGTGAGCGCGGCGAACGCCCACAACGCGATGCCGGGGCGGATTTCCGCCATGTGGGAAAGCTTCACCAGCGCGACGAGAACGCCGAGCATGAACACCTCCACCATGCCCCACGGGCGCACCGCCTGCAGCACGCGCAGCAGCCGCGCCGCGGCGTTGCAGGCGGGGTCGCGGCGCAGCAGCAGCAACGCCGCGCCGAGGGCGCAAAGGTCGAGCAGCGGAAACGCCAGGGTGGTCGCGGCGACCAGAACGGCGACCAGGGGGCGGCCATCCGCCCACAGCGCGCGGATGCTGCCGGCAAGCGTCGCGGAGTTGGAAATGCCCTGCACCCGCAGATCGACGATCGGCGCGGAATTGGCGATGACGAGCACGATCAGCGCGGCGGCGACCAGCGCCAGCAGGCGCTCCGCATTCAGCCGCGCGCCGCGGTAGAGCACCCGGCCGCAGCGGCGGCAGCGCGCCTTTTCCCCCGGCGCGACGGCGGCGCGGCGGTAGAGCGCGCCGCAATCCGGGCAGGCGATCATCTCGGCGGCATCGGAAACGGGCATTGCGGACCTTGTTTTTCAATCTCTTTCCGAAGGTGGCGCACCTGCGCCCTTCCGGCAAGAGTGGCGCACGCGCGCGCCCCGGTCTGTGACACGCACGACACATGCGGAAACTGGCCATCGGTGTTATAGGGGGCGATGAACCAAACAGGGAGACCGATCGCGATGACCGACGAAGGCGCACTTGTGCTGTTTTCCGGCGGGCAGGATTCCGCCACCTGCCTCGCCTGGGCGCTCGCACGGTTCGCCCGCGTCGAAACCGTGGGCTTCGACTACCGCCAGCGCCACCGCGTCGAACTCGAGGTGCGGCAGGATTTCCTTTCCGCGCTGCGGCGGGACTTCCCGCAATGGGCGGCGCGCCTCGGCGACGACCGGGTGCTGGATGCGGGCGCGCTGGCGCAGATCGGCGACACCGCGATGATCGACAACGTGGCGATCGAGATGGGCGAAAACGGCCTGCCCACCACCTTCGTTCCCGGACGCAACATCCTCTTCCTCACCCTGGCGGCAGCGGCGGCCTACCGCCGCGGACTGCGCCGCATCGTCACCGGGGTGTGCGAAACCGACTATTCCGGCTATCCCGACTGCCGCGACGACACCGTCAAGGCGGTGCAGGTGGCGCTCAACCTCGGCATGGAAAGCCGCTTCGTCCTCCACACGCCGCTGATGCGCATCGACAAGGCGGGCACCTGGGACCTCGCCCAAAGCCTCGGCGGCGACGCCCTGGTGAAAATGCTGGTGGAACATACCCACAGCTGCTACCTCGGCGACCGCACGCGCCGCCACGACTGGGGCTACGGCTGCGGCGACTGCCCGGCCTGCCGCCTGCGCGCCGACGGCTGGCGGCGCTGGCGGCAGGGGCTGCCGGGAGAGGCCTGAAAAAAACCAAAGTTTTGCGAGGGGACTCGGTCCCCTCGCGCACCCCATAACTTTTTTCGCCGCGCAGCGGCAGGCAACCGTCACGCCGCGTGACGGTTCTATCGCGCTACGCGCAAAAACGAAGAGTTATGGGAGGTCTGGAGGGTCCGCGACCCTCCAGGAGGTTTTGGTTTTCCGCGCCTAGCGCCCTGTCCATTCCGGAGTGCGTTTCTGCAGGAAAGCACAGATGCCTTCCTGCGCGTCCATGGTCTGGAGGTTTTCGGTCATCACCCCCGCCGCGTAGGCGTAGGCCTCGGTGAGCGGCAGGTCGCGTTGCGCCTGGAAGGCGGATTTGCCCATCGCCAGCGTCACCGGCGATTTCGAGGCGAGCTTGCGGGCGAGCGCATCGATGCGCGAATCGAGTTCGGTTTCCGGCACGATCTCGTTGATCAGGCCGATGCGCAGCGCCGTCGGCGCATCGATGAGGTCGCCGGTGAGGAGAAGCTGCAGCGCGTGCTTCGGCGCGATGGCGCGGGTCAGCGCCACCATCGGCGTGGTGCAGAACAGCCCGATGTTCACCCCCGGCGTGGCGAAGCGCGAGCCCTCCGCCGCGACCGCGAGGTCGCAGCTCGCCACCAGTTGGCAGCCCGCCGCGGTGGCGACGCCGTGCACCCGCGCGATCACCGGCTTTTTCATCCGCACGATCGCCTGCATCACGTCGCCGCACAGGGTGAACAGCTTGTGCGCGTAGACCGCATCGAACAGTTCGGTGGACATTTCCCGCAGGTCGTGCCCGGCACAGAACGCGGGGCCTGCGCCGCCGATCACCACGACGCGCGCCGCCGGGTCGACGGCGACGCCGTCGAGCGCTTCCTTGAGCGCGGTGAGCATCGGCAGGCCCAGGCTGTTGCGCGATTGCGCGCGGTTGAGCGTCAGAGTGGCGACGCCCGCCGCGTCGTCACGCAGGACATACGGTTCCTCGGTCATATCGGGTTCCCCTTGGTGAAAGCGCCTGTCCCCGACCCTAGGACTCCCGCCCCGCCCTTGTCGAGTTTTCTTCGCCCTTGACCGCGCCCGCGCGCAAGCGCACACAGCGGAGAGCGGTTTTCCCCGGCGCAAGGATTCCCGGCCATGACCTCGATGCTGAGCTTCGCCCTTCTGTGGATCGTCGCGGTGGTGACGCCGGGGCCCAACGTGCTGCTGATCGGCAGTTCCGCCGTGGCCCTGCGCCGCCGCGAATCCCTGCTCACCGTCGCGGGCATCCTCTGCGGCACCGTGGTCTGGGGCTGCGCCGGGTTCTTCGGCGTCGGGCTCCTCTTCCGCGCTGCGCCGTGGATCTACATCGGCCTCAAGCTCGCGGGCGGCGGCTACATCGTCTATCTCGGCGCGCGGCTGATCCTCAAGGGCGGCGAGCACCCGGCCGCCCTGCCCGCAGCGGCCCGCGGCGCAGGCCGCCGCGCCTTCCGCCGCGGTTTGATGACCCAGCTCTCCAACCCCAAGAGCGGCGCCTTCGTCGCCACCATCTTCGCCGCCACCATGCCGCAGGATGCGCCGCTTTCCGCCGGAATCGCCGCGGTGTGCACCATGGTCGCGATCTCCGGCTCGTGGTACGGCCTGCTCGCCTGGGGATTGGGACTCGCGCGCGTCAAGGCCGCCTATCTCAAGGCGCGGCGCGGCATCGAGCGCGCCTCCGGCGCTCTCTTCGTGTTCTTCGGCCTGGAGATCGCCCTCCGCAAATAGAAGGCGTCCGGTTTTTTCCACAGGCCCGCCGATAAACCGGCGACAGACGGCCGGAGACCCGTTAAAGTCGCGCCTTTCGCCGGGCTCGCCCGGCCCGAGACAACGACAGGGAAGCGGGGGACACCGTGCAGGACGCAGCGGCCGCGATCGACGAGAAGAACCAGAACACCCCGCCGGAAGGCGAAGCGCAGGCCCAGGGCAACCTGTGGAAGGCGGTCGGCCCCGGCATCCTCATGGCCTGCGCCGCCATCGGCGCCTCGCATCTGGTGTGGTCCACCCGCGCCGGCGCGGAATTCGGCTGGAGCCTGATGGGCCTGGTGATCCTCGCCAACGTGCTGAAGTATCCGTTCTTCCTCTACGGCCACCGCTATGCCGCCGCCACCGGCGAAAGCCTGCTGGAGGGCTACCGCCGCCAGGGCGTCGGCTACGTCTACACCTTCCTCGGCATCAACATCATGACCGGGATCATCAGCATCACCGCGGTGGCGATGCTCTCCGGCGCGCTGCTCGCCACCTACGACTTCGTACCGCTCACGGTGCCGCAGGCCGCCATCGCGGTGCTTGCGGTGTGCGGCATCATCATCCTGTTCGGGCGCTATTCCCTGATCGACAGCCTGTCGAAACTGATCATCGGCGTGCTCACGGTGTGCACCGTCGCCGCGGTGATCTTCGCCGCCGCGCACCCCGCGCCCACCGCGCCCGGCTTCGTCGAACCCAACCCGTGGACCTGGGCGACCCTGCCCTTCCTGGTGATGCTGCTCGGCTGGATGCCCGCGCCGGTGGACGTGACCGCCTTCTCGTCGCTGTGGATGATCAGCCGCAAGCGCCAGACCGGCCATACCCCGACGCCGCGCGAGCACACCATCGACTTCCTCATCGGTTACGGCGCGTGCATCGTCCTCGCGGTGCTGTTCGTCGCCTTGGGCGCCCTGGTGATGCACGGCACCGGCGTGAAGTTCTCCGCGGGCGGGGTCGGTTTCTCCAAGCAGTTCGTCAACCTCTATGCCGAGACCATCGGCCCGTGGTCGCGTTCCCTCATTCTCACCGCCGCATTCATCACCATGTTCAGCACCGCGCTCACCCTGCAGGACGGCTATCCGCGTTCTCTGGCGGCGGCGTGCACCATCATCGGCGACCTCAAGGCCGAGCGCTTCCGCCAGATCCAGAACATCTGCGTCGTCCTCGCGGTGGTCTTCGGCACGGCGGTGATCCTGTTCTTCGTCAAGAACCTGATGCAGATGCTGGCCTTCGCCTCGGTGGTCTCGTTCATGACCTCGCCGATCCTCGCCTACATCAATTTCAAGGTGATGAAGGGCGACAACGTGCCCGCGCACATGCGCCCCGGCCCGATGCTGACGCTCTTGAGCTGGGCGGGCCTCGCCTTCTTCCTGGTGATGAGCGCGGGCTACGTCTACGTCACGTTCCTGATGTGACGCAGGGGACGGCGGCAGCCGTCTCTAATGGACCGCTGCCAGACCTTCCTCCGGAGCGGTAGTGCGCACGGCCTGCTCGTTGAGGGCGGGCGGGCGGATCACCCCCCTGGCGTCGGCCAGCCCCGAGATATAGCCCGCCGCCTCCCGAATATCCGAAATGATGGCGTTTTCCGCCGCCGCGCCATCGCCGCGGCGGATCGCCGCCACGATCGCCGTGTGGTAGTCCGTGCCCTTGAGCAACTTGACGTAGTCCGGCACCACGAAGCTCAGGACCGGCCCGAAGCGCAGCCACAGCATCTCGATGATCTCCGAGAGAATCGGGTTGCCCGCCATCGCGTAGATCTTGAAATGGAAGGCCCGGTGCGCCTCGAGGTAGGAGCCGAACTGCTCCGCCGCGATCAGACCCTTCATGTGGTCGAGCTGCGCAGCGAGTTCCAAGGCCGAGTCGGCGCGTGCGCCCAGTGCCGCCTCGCGCGCCGCCAGTCCCTCGATCTCATAACGGACGGATGTCAGGTGCGTGAACGTCTCGGTGGTGACGAAGGGCACGATCGCGGCATTGCGCGCCCCCCGGTCCAGCACGCCGAGACTGACCAAGCGGGCCACCGCATCGCGCACCGGCGTGATCGAGGTGCCGAAGCTCTTCGCCAAGTGGCGTAGCGACAGCACCGTGCCCGGCCCAAAACGCCCCGCGTAGATGGCGTTGCGCAACTGCTCGAACGCCTGATCCCACAGCCTCTCGCTTTCCAGTTTCACCAGTTCCGTCGAATCATTCATGAAGGGAGGACTCTGCCGTTGATGACTCTCTCGATTTGAATGTGACCGATTGAAACGGACTTGACAAGATATGTCGTACGGCGTCTGTTATAACAAACCTCAAACAGGGAGGAACCATAACATGTCGGCAACGCGTTCACTGGTTATCGCCGCAATGGCGTCGGCAGCCCTGATGACCGGGCTCTCCCCCGCCGTTGCAGACGACTTCCCCAGCAAGGAGATCCGCTGGATCGTGCCGTGGAATCCCGGCGGCTCCAACGACATCATGGCCCGCTACCTGCAGCCGCTGCTGAAAGAGCAGGGCCTCAATGTGGTGATCGAAAACATCCCCGGCGGCACCGGGGCGATCGGCATGGGACAGGTGGCCACCGCGCGCCCTGACGGTTACACCATCGGCAACGGCACCAGCTCGACTCTCGCGATCATCGCCCAGGAAAAAGTGCCGCTGCGCAACGACCATTTCACCCACGTCATCCGCCTGTCCATCGACCCCCTGATCCTGCTCGTTCCCGGCAACAGCCCGTATGACACCCTGCCGAAGTTCATTGCGCACATGCAGGCCAACCCCGGCAAGGTGACAATCGGCACGCCGGGCACCAACAACCTCAACCACATCTTCGCCGCGATGACCGCACGCGGCGCCGGCGTTCCTTACCGCAACGTGCCCTATCCGGGCGGTTCGCGCGTCGTCGCCGAACTGATGGGCCACCAGATCGAGGCTGGGGTGCTGAAGCCCAGCGAAACCATGGAGCAGATCAAGGCGGGCGACCTCAAGCCGCTCGGCGTGTTCGGGCCGAAGCGGCTCGACGTGCTGCCCGGCGTGCCGACCTTCAAGGAATCCGGCATCGACGTGTTCCCCTACGGGCCGGTGGTGCAGATGGCCTACATCGAGGCGCCCGCCGGGCTCAAGCCCGCCGTCCGCAAGAAGCTTGCCGACGCCTTCGCTGCCGTGCTGAACAGCCCGAAGTACAAGCAGTTCGCCGCGACCAACGGGTTCGTGCTCGACCCCATCCGCGGCGCGGAGCTCGATAAGGAGGTCGACGACGTCGCCGCGGCGATCAAGCAGGTCGCGGCCCAGGCCTTCAAGAATTAACCCACAGCGCAGCGGAGCCGTACCATGGTGAAGTTGCGTTTCGCGGCCAGCGCGATATCGGCGGTATTCCTGCTGTCCTTGTGCTGCGTTCTGGCCGCTCCCGCGTTCGAGCTGCCCACACTCAACGCGCAGGGAAGCATCGGCGCGGGCGGGTTCCCCCAGTTCACCGTGATTGCGGTGGGCGTCCTCGCCCCGTTGATGCTGGTCCAGGACGCCCTGCGGTTCCGCCGCGAGATGCGCGGCGGAACCGCAGGCGGAGACTCCGGGCAGGCGCGGCGCATGGTCGTCCTCGGGGCCACCGTGTTCGCCCTGCTCGCGGCCTACATCTTTTTCTGGCAGATACTGAGCTTCCTCCCCGCCTCCATCTTGTTCACCGCGGTGTTGTGCTGCCTGCTTCTGCCTGCCGAAAAGAAGACTCGACGCGGCTATCTCACCGCCGCCGTGTTCTCCGTCCTGTTCTGCACCGGAGTCTGGGCGGTGTTCGTCCATCTCCTCGCCGTGCCGCTGCGCTGAGGAGGACACCATGCACATGTTCGCAGACTTGGCCGTCGCCCTCTCCAGCTTGCTTTCCAACCCGTTCGGCCTGCTTCTCATCCTGTTCGGCGTGACCGTAGGCTTCATCTTCGGCGCAACGCCGGGCCTCACCGCCACCATGGGCGTCGCCCTGTTCATTCCCCTCACCTTCCCGCTGCCCACCGAACTCGCGGTCGGCATGATGATCGCGCTTTATTGCGGCTCCATGGCGGGCGGCGCCATTCCGGCGATTCTCATCAACATCCCCGGCACGCCGTCGGCGGTGATCACCACCATAGACGGCTATCCGATGGCGCAGCAGGGACACGCGGTGCGCGCCTACGGCTGGGCGCTGATCTCCTCGGTGGTCGGCGGCTTCGTCGCCTGGTTCGCCCTCATCTCCATCGCGCCGACGCTCGCGCGCCTTGCCCTGCGCCTGGGGCCGCCGGAATACGCGGCGACCGCAGTGCTCGGCATGACGATCATCGCCTCGATCATCCCCGCGACCCTGACCAAGGGCCTGCTCGCTGCGGTTCTCGGCATCGGGCTGTCCCTCGTCGGCCTCGACCAGATCAGCGGCGAGGGACGCTGGACCTTCAACACCATGGCCCTGATGCGCGGCGTCGACATCATGCCCGCGCTGATCGGTCTTCTGGTGATTCCGGAGCTTCTCTCGTCGCTGTTCAGCACCGTGCCGCACGCCAAGGCGCCGGCGAGCCTCGCCGGGATGCTGCCGAATTTCCGCGAATGGCTTTCCCAGGCGGTCAACACCATCCGCTCCGCGATGATCGGCGTACTGGTCGGCATCGTGCCTGCGCTCGGCGGGTCCGTCGCCTCGCTCATCGCCTACGACCAGGCGAAGCGCTTCGACAAGCACCCCGAACGCTACGGCAAGGGTGCGCCCGGCGGCGTGGTCGCCTCCGAGGCGGCCAACAACGGCGTCACCGGAGGCGCGCTAATTCCGCTTCTCACCCTCGGCATTCCCGGCGACACCGTCACCGCCATGCTGCTCGGCGGCCTGATGATCCACGGGCTGCAGCCGGGGCCCCGCCTCTTCGAGACGAGCGGCGAGATGGTCTGGGCGATCCTCGCGGCGGTCGCCATCGCCAACACCGCGGTGATCGTCGTCGGGCTTCTCGGCTTCCGGCTGTTCGTCCGGGTGCTCGACGTGCCGCGGCACCTGCTCGCCTCGTCGCTGTTCGTTCTCGCGGTGGTCGGCACCTATTCGCTGGCGAACCAATGGTTCGACGTCGTGGTGATGCTGTGCCTCGGCATCGCCGGCTTCTTCCTCACTCTGGCAAGCGTGCCGGTCTATCCGATGGTCATCGGCGTCATCCTCGGCCCCATCCTGGAATCGGAAGGCCGCCGGGCGCTGGTCATCGGCGGCGGCGACTGGTCGGTGTTCCTCACTCGGCCGGTGTCGGCGGTGATCCTCGCGGTGGCCCTCCTCGTGCTCGTCCTGCCGATCGCCGCAGGCTACTGGAAGGCCTGTGCCCGGAAACGCGACGCCTCCTCCCACGTCACAACGGAGTAAGAAAAAATGTCCATCAAATCCGTACGATGCCACGTCTTGAGCGCCCCGGTCGAACGCCCCTTCACCTCGTCGCGGGGATGGCTCTACAAGACCCGCAGCACCTGCCTCGTCGAGATCGAAACCGCGGACGGCATCGTCGGCTGGGGCGAGTGCTACGGCCCCTCGGCTGTGGCCAAGGCCTTCATAGACACCCAGCTCGCGCCGCAGATCATCGGCCGCGACCCCTTCGACGTCGAGGTGATCTGGGAGCATCTCTACAACCGCATCAAGGACTACGGGCCCTCCGGCATGGCGATCGCGGCGATCAGCGGCATCGACATCGCGCTGTGGGACATCATCGGCAAAAGCTGCGGCAAGCCGGTGCACAAGCTCATCGGCGGCGCCTTCCGCACCGAGGTGGAGGCCTATGCCACCGGCATGTACTTCACCGATCTCGACCGCGTCACCGAAGAGGCGGTGGAAGAGGCCGAGGGTTTCGTCGCCGACGGCTTCCGCGCCCTCAAGATGAAGATCGGCCTGGGCAGCCTGCGCGTCGACTTCGACCGCGTGAAGGCGGTGCGCGACGCCGTCGGCCCCGACGTGAAGCTGATGGTGGACGCCAACCACGCCTTCTCCGTGCCGACCGCCATCCGCCTCGGCCGGATGCTCGAAGAGCTCGACGTCGACTGGTTCGAGGAGCCGGTCTCGCCCGAGGACATCGACGGCTACGTCGAGGTTTCCCGCGCCCTCGACATGGCGGTGGCGGGCGGCGAGAACAACTTCACCCGCTGGGGCTTCCGCGACGCCGTGGTGCGCAAGGCGATGGACATCGTGCAGCCGGACGTCTGCGCCGCCGGCGGCATCAGCGAATGCAAGAAGATCGCCGCCATGGCGATCACCCACGGCGTCGAGTGCGTGCCGCACGCCTGGGGCTCCGCGGTAGGCATGGCCGCCACCCTGCATTTCCTCGCGGCGATTCCGGACCAGCCGCCGAGCTTCCGCCCGTTCCCGCCGATGCTGGAATACGAGCAGTGCGAGAACCCCTTCCGCGACCGCCTCTCCACCGAGCCGATCGTGCAGGAGAAGGGCCGGGTGAAGGTGCCGCAGGGGCCCGGCCTCGGCATCGGCATCGACCGCTCGGTGATCGACCGCTACGCCGTCGCCTGAGGGAGAGACGGACCATGCGCTACGTGACATTCTCCTACGAAGGCCTCGTCCGCGCCGGCGTGCTCGAATCGGAGGGCGAGGACGGGTGCGTCCTCGACCTCGCCCACCCCGCCATGCGCGGCATTCTCGGCAGCGTCTCCCCCCACATCCCTGCGCTGCTCGAGAGGGGCCTCCCCCGCATATCGGAGGTCCTGGCCGCCGCGGTGGTCCCCGCGGAAAGCAGGCTGCCGCTCGCCGCGGTGCGCCTGCTCGCTCCCCTGCCCAGGCCGCGGCGGATCATCGCGGCGGCGCTCAACTACCGCGACGCCATCGCCGAGCGCGGCATGACGCCGCCCGCGGAGCCGGTACTTTTCCTCAAGAGCCCGGACGCCGTGACCGGCCCCGGCGAGGCCGTGCGTCTGCCCGCGGGCATCGGCGGCGTCTCCTGGGAGGCGGAACTCGCGGCGGTGATCGGCCGGGAGATGACCGACGTGGCGCCGCAGGCGGCGCTTTCCGGCATCGCCGGATACTTCATCATCAACGACGTCAGCGCGAGCGAACTGATCCGCGCCGACGGCGGCAAGTTCGACCGCGGCAAGAACTTTCCCACCTTCGCGCCGTGCGGGCCCTTCCTCGCGACCGCCGACGAAATACCCGATCCGCAGGACCTGCCCATCCGCTTCACCCTGAGCGGCGAGACGATGCAGGACTCCACCACCGCCCAGATGCTCTTCGGCATCGGCGATCTGCTCTCCCGGCTGTCGCGGAGCCACCGCCTGGTCTGCGGCGACGTCATCGCCACCGGCACGCCCGCAGGGGTCGCCGCGGTGCGCAAACCGCCGCGCTGGCTCCGGCCGGGCGACCTGATGGTTGCAGAAATCGCCGGACTCGGACGCCTGTCCAACCCCGTCGTGCAGGAGCAAGCCCATGCCTGACAAACCGAAAGTCCTGTTGACCAACCCCATCCATCCCGACGGCGCGGCGATCCTCGCCCCGCTGGCGGAAATGGTCGTAGCGCCGGATGCGCGGCACGAAACGCTGCGCCGCCTCGCCGCGGACGTCACCGGCATCGTCGTGCGCGCCATGCTGCCCGACGACATCGCCGATCATGCGCCGAAGCTCAAGGCGATGGTGCGCCACGGCGTCGGGCTCGACTTCATTCCGGTGGAGGCGGCGACGAAGCGCGGCGTCATCGTCGCCAACCTGCCCGGCAGCAACACCCAGGCGGTGGCCGAGTACTACTTCACCGCGCTCACCCACCTGCGGCGGCCGCTCTACCGCATGGACGCGAGCCTGCGCCGCGACGGCTGGGATACGGCGCGGGCGCTGGCCAACGCCACCGCCGAACTCGGCGGTGGCACCCTCGGCGTCATCGGCCTCGGCGCGGTCGGCAGCCGGGTCGCGCGCATCGGCGGCGCGGGCTTCGGCATGACCGTGATCGGCTGCGACGCGCACCAGAAGCATCCCCCCGCAGGGGTCGAGCTGGTGGACCTGACGGAGATGTTCGCCCGCAGCGACGCGATCGCGGTGTGCTGCGCACTCACCGAGGAGACGCGCGGCCTCGTCGGACGCGACCTGCTGGCGCGGATGAAGCCCTCCGCGGTGCTGGTCAACATGGCGCGCGGGCCGATCGTCGATACCGCGGCGCTGGTCGAGGCGCTCGCCGCCAAGCGCATCGCCGGGGCGGCGCTCGACGTCTACGACGTCCACCCGGTACCGCCGGAGAGCCCCCTCTTCGGTCTGCCCAACCTCCTGCTCACTCCGCACGTCGCCGCCATCACCACCACGAGCATGCGCGCCATGTCGGTCGGCGCGGCGGAGGAGATGGCGCGCATCCTGCGCGGCGAGCCGCCGCGCAATTTCGTCAACCGCGAGGGTCTGGAAGGCGCAAAATGAAGATCAAGAGCGTTACCGCAAAACCGGTTTCCTACCGCGTGCCCGAGGGGCAGAACGTCACCCTCGGCATCGGGCGCGCCGTCAAGCGCGACGCGGTGCTGGTCAAGGTGGAAACCGACGAGG
>JBFWJB010000031.1:0-14652 GCA_050253435.1 Rhodospirillaceae bacterium | reverse complement strand
CTCGGCGCAGGCGGTGGCCGCGTCGTACATCGAGGCGATGGACACCTCCATGCCGGTGAGCAGGCACACCTGAGTCTGGAACTCGAACAGCGCCTGCAGCGTGCCCTGGGAGATTTCCGGCTGATACGGCGTATAACTGGTGAGGAACTCGCCGCGCTGGATCAGCGCGTCCACCGCCGCGGGGATATGGTGGCGATATGCCCCGGCCCCCAGGAAGGTGGGGGCGCAGGCGGGGCTGAGGTTCCGCCAGGCGAAGGCATGGAAGGCGCGCTCCACCGCCATTTCGTCCTGGTGGTCGGGCAGGTTGAAGGTTCCGCCCGCCCGCACCTCGTCCGGAATGTCACGGAACAGGTCGTCGACCGACCCCGCCCCGATCGCGGCCAGCATCGCCGCGCGGTCCTCCGCGCTCAACGGCAAATAGCGCATATCAGTCCAGCCCCTCGACGAAGGCGTCGTATTCCTGGCGGTTCATCAGGTCGTCCAGCTCCGACGGCTCGGAAAGCGAGATCTTGTAGAACCAGCCGTCGCCTTCGGCGCTCTGGTTGACCAGGCCGGGGGCCTCCGCCAGGTCTTCGTTGATCTCGACGATCTCGCCGGCGACCGGGGTGTAGACCTCGCTTGCCGCCTTCACCGATTCGACCACGGCGACGTCGTCGCCCTTGTCCACCTCGGTGCCGACTTCCGGCAGCTCGACGAACACCACGTCGCCCAGCTGTTCCTGCGCGTACTCGGTGATGCCGACGGTGCCCACGCCGCCTTCCACCGAAATCCATTCATGCTCTTCGGAAAAATAAATCTTCGCCATGTTGTCGTCCCCTTGACCTTTGTTCCCTGTCATCCCTTGAAATAGCGGTGCGGCGCGAACGGCATCGTCACCACCTCTGCGTCCAGCGCCTTGCCGCGCACCATGCAGGCGACCCGGGTGCCCGTCGCGGCGTGCGCGGCGTCCACATAGGCCATGGCGATCGCCGCCTGCACCGTCGGGCCGAAGCCGCCGGAGGTGATCTCGCCGATCTTCGCGCCGTCGGCATCGACGATTTCGGTGTGCGCGCGGGCGGGCTGACGCCCGGTCAGGCGCAGGCCGACGCGGGCGCGCGGCGCGCCCTCGGCGAGCTGGCGCAGAATGATCTCCGCACCGGGGAAGCCCCCCTCGGCGCGGCGGCGCTTGCCGATCGTCCATTTGAGGTTGGCCTCCACCGGGGTGGTGGCGGTGTCGATGTCCGAGCCGTAGAGGCAAAGCCCGGCTTCGAGGCGCAGGCTGTCGCGCGCGCCCAGGCCCACCGGCACCACTTCCGGCTCCGCCAGCAGGCGGCGCACCAGGGCCTCGGCATCGGCGGCGGCGACGGAGATCTCGTAGCCGTCCTCGCCGGTATAGCCGGAGCGCGAGGCCCACACGCCGATGCCGCCGATATCCAGCACCCGCGCCGACATGAAGGTCATCTCCGCCGCCTCGGGGGCGAAGCGGGAGAGAACCGCCGCCGCCTTCGGCCCCTGCAGGGCGATCAGCGCGCGGTCGGGCAGGATGGTGACGGTGCAGCCCGCAAGCTTCGCCTGCATGTGGGCGAAGTCCGCATCCTTGCACGCGGCGTTGACCACGACGAACAGGTGGTCGCCCGCGTTGGTGACCATCAGGTCGTCGAGAATGCCGCCCGCCTCGTTGGTGAACAGCGTGTAGCGGATGGCGCCCGGCGCAAGCGAGACCAGATCGCCGGGGACCAGGGCCTCGAAGGCCGCAGCCGCGGCGGCGACGCCGTCGGGGTGGTGCACCGTCGCCTGGCCCATGTGGGAAACGTCGAACAGCGCGGCGGCCTCGCGGCAGTGTGCGTGCTCGGCGAGAATACCCTCGTACTGCACCGGCATGGCGTAGCCCGCGAAGGGCACCATGCGCGCGCCGAGTTCCTTATGCAGGGCGTCGAGCGGCGTGACGCGGAGGGGTTCGGAGTGGGGTTCGCCCATCGGTTCCTCTTTCAGAAGTCCGCGCCCGCCGGAGCAAGCGCGAATCGGCCAAGGACCGGAAACCCGGTCCAACGGCCCCCCTCTGTCTTCGGAACCTGAAAGATTCGCCGAGAACGAGGGACGCCCACGCGACGGCTTACATCTTCGGTGAGGCCGGACGCGGAAACCGCGACCGCCTGCTTTCCAGAGGCCCCCCTGACCGCTGCGGTTCCGTTTGCCTGAGAGTTTCCGGGGGCGGTTGCTCCTTCGGCGGCGGGCTGGCCCGCTCTCTCCCGCGGCGGCGTTCGGGGACGAGACCCACTTTTACGGAGGCTTGGCGTTTGGTCAACACCTTCCCGGCTCCGCCGCATGCGTTTTTCCGTCTGCGGCGCGGGCAGTGTCACTTGAGGGTATGGACAACAGTGCGTATTCTTCGCGCGGAGAGGGAATATGTCGGGTCTGGGGAGTCGCATGCGCATCAAGGCCTCCTACCTCGCTGCGGCGGGAATCGTTGCGGTCTGCGTGGTCTGGGTAGGCTCCGGGCTGATCGGCGGCCGCAGCGCGCCGCCCCCGAAAGCGGAAACCGCGGCGCGCCTGGTGCGCGTCGGCGTGCGCGACTCGGCGGCGCAGCCGGTGACCGCGCGCATCGTGCTCACCGGCACCTCCAAGGCCAACCGCAGCGTCGTCCTCCGCGCCGAGACCAAGGGCCGCGTCGCCGCGGTGCTGGCGGCGCGCGGCGACCGGCTGGCCGCGGGCGCGCCGGTCGTGCGGCTCGCCATGGACGACCGCGCCGCCCGGCTGCGGCAGGCGGACTCCCTTCTGGCGCAGCGCGAGATCGAATACACCGCCGCCTCCAAGCTTTCCGACAAGGCGTTCGCCAGCCGGGTGCAGCTCGCCACCTCCAAGGCGGCGCGCGACGCCGCCGCCGCCGAGGCCGCTGCGGCGCGGCTCGATATCGCGCGCACCGAAATCCGCGCGCCCTTCGCCGGGGTGCTCAACGACCGCCCGGTGGAGGTCGGCGACTACCTGGCGGTGGAAAGCCCGGTCGGCACCCTGGTCGAACTCGACCCGCTCAAGGTGTCGTTGCAGGTGACGGAAACCGCCATCGCCAAGGTCAAGACCGGCGCGGTGGCGGAGCTTACGCTGCCCGGCGGCGCGCGCCGTGACGGCGTCGTCACCTATGTCGGCGCGGTGGCGGCGGCGGCGACCCGCACCTTCACCGTGGAGGTGGAGTTCGCCAACCCGGACGCCGCCTTCGCCGAGGGGATGACGGTGGAGGCGGCGCTGCCCCTCGGCCAGACGATGGCGCACCTGGTCTCCCCCGCAGTGCTGACCCTCTCCGCCGACGGCCGCGTCGGGGTGAAGACGGTGAACGCGCAAGGCGCGGTGGAGTTCCACCCCGCCGAGATGGTGCGCGAGGACGAACGCGGCCTGTGGATCGGCGGCCTGCCGCCCTCCATCCGCCTGATTTCCGTGGGACAGGATTTCGTGAGCGCGGGCCAAACCGTCGAGGCGCACCCCGACACCCTGCTCGCCCCATCCGCCCCCGCATCCTGAGGCCGCGCGATGAACCGTCTGATCGACGCCGCCCTGGGACGCACCCGCACCGTGCTGCTCTGCCTCGCGCTGACGCTGATCGCCGGGCTTTACGCCTACGTCACCATCCCCAAGGAATCCTCGCCGGACGTCAACATCCCGATCATGTACGTGCTGATGACGCACCAGGGCATCTCGCCCGAGGATGCGGAACGCATGCTGATCCGCCCGATGGAGCGCGAGCTGCGCACCATCGAAGGGGTGAAGGAGATGCGCGCCACCGCCTACGAAGGCGGCGCCAACGTGGTGCTGGAGTTCGACGCCGGGTTCGACGCCGACAAGGCGCTCTCCGACGTGCGCGCCAAGGTGGACATCGCCAAGGCCGACCTCCCCGCGGACACCGACGAGCCGTCGATCCACGAGGTCAACGTCAGCCTCTTCCCGGTGCTGGTGGTCACCCTCTCCGGCGCGGTGCCGGAACGCACCCTGCTCACCATCGCGCGCAACCTCAAGGACGAGATCGAGGCGATCCCCGCGGTGCTGGAGGTCAACATCGGCGGCGACCGCGAGGAACAGGTCGACATCGTGGTCGATCCGGCACGGGTGGAGAGCTACAACCTGGTGGCGCAGGACGTCACCGGCTTCGTCGGGCGCTCCAACAAGCTGGTCGCCGCGGGCACGCTCGACACCGGCAAGGGCCGCTTCCCGATCAAGGTGCCGGGCCTCCTGGAAACCGTGCGCGACATCATGGAGATGCCGGTGAAGGCGGCGGGCGACGGGGTGATCCGGCTCGCCGACATCGCCTCGGTGCGCAAGGGCTTCAAGGACCCCACCAGCATCGCCCGGGTCAACGGCCAGCCCGCGATCGCGCTGGAGGTCTCCAAGCGCACCGGCGAGAACATCATCGAGACCATCGACCGGGTGCGCGCGGTGGTGGAGGCGGAACGCGCCTACTGGCCGGAGAACGTGTCCGCCGGCTTCTCGCAGGACCAGTCCGACGACATCCGCTCCATGCTCTCGGATTTGCAGAACAACGTCATCGCCGCGGTGATCCTGGTGATGGTGGTGATCGTCGGCGCGCTCGGCCCGCGCTCCGGCATGCTGGTGGGCATCGCCATTCCCGGCTCGTTCCTGATGGCGATCCTGGCGCTGTTCGCCATGGGCCAGAGCATGAACCTGGTGGTGCTGTTCAGCCTCATCCTCGCCACCGGCATGCTGGTGGACGGCGCGATCATCGTGGTCGAATACGCCGACCGCAAGATGGCCGAGGGCGTGCACCGCAGCGAGGCCTACGCGCTCGCGGCGCAGCGCATGGCCTGGCCGGTGATCTCCTCCACCGCCACCACGCTCGCCGCCTTCCTGCCCATGGTGTTCTGGACCGGGGTGGTCGGCGAGTTCATGAAATACCTGCCGATCACCCTCCTGATGACGCTCACCGCCTCGCTCCTCATGGCGCTGATCTTCGTGCCCACCCTGGGCGCGCAGTTCGGCCGCCCCGGCGAGGCCGACCCCGAGACCCTGAAGGCGCTGTCGATGAGCGAGACCGGCGACCTCACCCGGCTTGCGGGGTGGACCGGCGCCTACACCCGCCTGCTCGCCCGCGCACTGGCGCGCCCCGGCTGGGTGGTGGTGGGCGCGGTGGCGCTGCTTTTCGCCAGTTGGGGGCTCTACGGCGCGCTCGGCCGCGGCGTCGAGTTCTTCCCCGACATCGAGCCGAAGCAGGCGGTGGTCTACGTGCACGCGCGCGGCAACATGGCGGTGGCGGAACGCGACGCCATCGTCCACGAGGTGGAGCGCCGGGTGCTGGAATACGGCGACGCCTTCGACACCGTCTACGCCCGCGCGGGGGAGATCTCCGACCGCGAGGCGGCGGAGGACGTGATCGGCGCGATCTCGCTGGAATTCAAGGACTGGCAGCTGCGCCGCCCGGCCAAAGAGGTGTTCGCGGCGATCCGCGCCCGCACCGCCGACATGGCGGGCATCGAGGTGGAAATCCGCAAGAAGGAGGAAGGCCCGCCGGTCGGCAAGCCGATCCAGCTGCAGCTCGCCAGCCGCGACCCTTCGCTCCTGCCCGCCGCGGCGGAGCAAGTGCGCGGCGGCCTCGCCGACCTCGGCGGCTACATCGACATCGAGGACAACCGCCCGATCCCCGGCATCGAGTGGGAGGTCAAGGTGGACCGCGCCCAGGCGGCGAAGTTCGGCGTCGACGTCTCCTCCGTCGGCGACGTGGTGCAGATGGTCACCAAGGGCCTCAAGGTCGGCACCTACCGCCCGGACGACGCCGACGACGAGGTGGACATCATGGTGCGCTACCCCGTGGAGTACCGCACCGTCGAACAGATCGGCCGCCTGCGCGTGGCCACGGCGCACGGCAGCGTGCCGGTTTCCGGCTTCGTCACCATCACCCCGCACCAGCGCACCGGCAAGCTCACCCGCAGCGACGCCAAGCGGGTGATGACGGTGAAGGCGGACGTGGAGCCCGGCCTCCTGGTGGACGACCAGGTGACGCGCCTGCGCACCTGGCTTGCCGCCCACCCGCTGCCGCGCGAGGTCACCTTCAAGTTCAAGGGCCAGGACGAGGAGCAGAAAAAGAGCCAGGCCTTCCTCGGCCGCGCCTTCCTCATCGCGCTGTTCCTCATCGCGCTGATCCTGGTCACCCAGTTCAACAGCTTCTACGCCGCGGGGCTGATCCTCTCCGCGGTGATGATGTCCACCCTCGGCGTAATGCTGGGGCTGCTGGTCACCCACCAGCCCTTCGGCGTGATCATGAGCGGCATCGGCGTAGTGGCGCTGGCGGGCATCGTGGTCAACAACAACATCGTGCTGATCGACACCTACGACCGCCTCAAGGGCGAAATCCCCGATGCGCGGGAGGCTATCCTGCGCACCGGGGCGCAGCGCCTGCGCCCGGTGATGCTGACCACCGGCACCACCATCCTCGGCCTGCTGCCGATGATGTTCATGGTCAACATCGACTTCGTGAACCGCGACGTCACCGTGGGAGCACCCTCGATGCAGTGGTGGACGCAGCTCTCCACCGGCATCGTCTTCGGCCTCACCTTCGCCACCGGGCTGACCCTGGTGGTGACGCCGTGCGCGCTGTTGCTGCGCGAGCGCCTCTCCGCCGGGTTACGGCGACTCTTCCGCCGCAAGGGCTGAACCGTTCCGCCGCGCCAGAACGCCGATCAGCGCCCGCGCCTCGGGCGGCGGGCGGCGCTCGATACGGCGGTAGACGCTGCCGTCGCGGGTGCGCTCCATCAGGCCCAGGTCGACCAGCCAGCGCCGCAGCAGCGCGTAGTCGCCGAAGTCGTGGCGGGCGTCGAGCAGGCGGTTGACCTCCTTCTCCGCAAGGCCGCGCCGCGGCGGCACCGCGGCCCACAGCACCCACAGGCAAAGCTCGCGCTCGCGCAGTTTCGGCGGCCAGTGCAGCAGGTGTCCGTCCGCGTCGAACAGGCGCAGGCTGCGGCGCAGCCGCACGTAATCCACCGGCGGCTCCGCCTCCGGCGGCGCCTCCAGGGCGGCGCGGGCGGCGGCCTGCGCGCGGAAGTGCTGGAAGTTGCGGCTGCCGCCGGCGCGGGCCAGCATGTTGAGCAGATCCACGTGGCCGGGCACGTGACCGCAATCGCGCAACTGCCCGCCGAGGGCGCGCGCAAGGGCGGAAATATCGTCGCTATGAAACGGCAAAAGGGTTCTGGACATCGCTTATCCTCGTCCGTCGCGCCGCTGGTCTTCCTTACGGAGATCGGGGGTCGTCGGCTTGCCGGAGCGGCACGGGATAAGGGTGTCGGACGCAGCAGAAGGATAGCTGGCAGGTTTAGCTCCCCGCGCTGCGGGGCGACGACGCCTGGGTGAACTGCCGACCGGGCGGAACCATAACGCGCCCGCCCGGCCGATGCAAGTTACAGCCCGACGTCGAAGTCGTCGTCCTCGTCCTCGGCGCTGCGCGCCGCCTCCGCCGCGGCGCGGACGCGGTAGGCGCGCACACTGAAGGGAATGCTGCCGAGGTAGAGCAGCCCCAGACCCGCCAGGGTGATCCACGGCTGGGTCACCAGAAAGGCGGCGAGCGCGCCGATCAGCAGCAAGAGCGGCAGCACGCCGCGCACCGGCACCCGCCCCTTCTTGAACGAAAAGGTGGGAATGCGGCTGACCATCAGGAACGACACCCCGGCGAGGAACGCCCCCACCACCGCGGCGTGAGAGAAGATGCTGTGGTCGAACTCGTTGGACAGGATGAGCGGGATCAGCACCACGAAAGCCGCGGCGGGCGCGGGCACGCCGGTGAAATAGTTGTAGGCCCAGGCGGGCTGGTCGGGATCGCCGATCATGGTGTTGAAGCGCGCGAGGCGCAGGGCGCAGCACACCGCATAGCACAGGCACAGCGCCCAGCCGATACCCGCCGAGCCGTGCATCGCGAACTGATGCAGGATGATCGCGGGTGCAACGCCGAAGCAGATGATGTCGGACAGCGAATCGAGCTCCGCGCCGAACTTCGAGGTGCCGCGCAGAAGCCGCGCGATGCGCCCGTCCAGGCCGTCGAGAACGGCGGCGATGAGCAGCGCGATCACCGCGCGCTCCCAGCGCTCCTCGATGCCGAAGCGAATCGACGTGACCCCGGCGCACAGCGCGAACAGGGTCAGCATGTTGGGGATGATGACGTTGAACGGCAGGCTGCGGATCGGCCGCCTGCGCGCGCCGGGAATCAAGGCCATCAGCGCACCTCCCCCGCCGCCGGGGCGTCCTGGCGGCCGGCGCGCAGGTCGGCGAGCACCGTCTCGCCCGCCAGCATGCGCTGGCCCACCGCCACCTTGGGGGCGACGCCCTCGGGCAGGTAGACGTCGAGCCGCGAGCCGAAGCGGATCAGGCCGAAGCGCTCGCCTGCGGTCAGCGCGTCGCCCTCGCGCACGAAGCAGACGATGCGCCGCGCGATCAGCCCGGCGATCTGCACCACGCCGAGGCTGCCGCCGATCAGGCCCTCGCGCTCGGCAAGGTCGAGGCGCAGGCCGTTGCGCTCGTTGTCCAGGCTCGCCTTGTCCAGCGTGGCGTTGAGGAACTTGCCGGAGTGGTAGGCGACGGCGCCCACGGCGCCCGCGGTCGGCGCGCGGTTCACGTGCACGTCGAAAACGCTCATGAACACGCTGATCCGGGTGCGCGGCGCATCGCCGAGGCCGAGCTCGGGCGGAGGCGCCACCGCCGCCACCGCCGAGACGATGCCGTCGGCGGGGGAAACCACCCAGTGCTCGCCCGCGGGCGTCACCCGCTCCGGATTGCGGAAGAAATAGAAGCACCACAGGGTCAGCGCCGCGCCCACGATGCCGAGCGGCTTCCAGACCACGAACAGCAGCAGCGCGACGGCGGCGAAGATCGCGACGAAACGCCGCCCCTCCGGATGCAAAGGCGGCAGAACATAGCGCCGCCAGGACAGATCGACCGGGTTCATCCCACATTCCCACAGGTTTCGACGGGCACACAGTAGGACGGATCGGCGCGCGGGGGAAGCCGCTTCGCGCACCGCCCTCCGCTCACGCCTTGGCGGGCGCTGCGGCGCAGTGTAGAGTAGTCGCCTCTTTGCTTTATTCGAGCGGTTCCATAGTGACTCGTCTGGTCAAAATCGGTGCGCAGGTCCTCCCCCTGCAATTGCAGTCGGTCGGCGTCGAGGACGGCGAACTCGTCCTGCTCCCCCCTGAACCGCCGATGACCTATCGCGGGCCGGTCCACTTCTCCTTCCGCTATCTCGACACCGGGTTTTCCGTGCAATACCTGGAGATCGGCAAGGCGGCGCGGCTCAAGGTGACGGGCGAGATCGCCACCCTGCCGCCGCGCGAGGACAAGGCGCGGCGCAACCGCGTGCTCGCGCTGATCGACATCATCCAGGACGACGTGGGACACGGGCTTTCCGTCGGCGACGACGGGGCGATCCGCTTCGCCGCCGAGTCCCCGCTGGCGGCGCCGGTCTCGGCGGAACGCCTGATGATCGGCCTCAGCCGGGTGCTCGCCTGGCACAAACCGCTGCTTCGCCTGGTGCAGGAGGAAGCGGCGGGAGCCTGAGCCCCCGCCCTTTGCAATCACTTCTTCGGCGCGACGAACTTCTGTCCGGGATAGATCAGGTCCGGGTCGCGGATCTGGCCGCGGTTGGCCTCGAAGATCAGGGTGTAGGCAAGACCCTCGCCATAGATGCGCCGCGCGATGCGCCACAGGCTGTTGCCCGGCTGCACCACGACGATGACGTTGCCGTCCACCGCCGCATCCGCGGCATCGACGCGGAAGCTCACCTCCACCCGCTTCGCCACGCCGCCCTTGGCGTCCAACTGGTCGGCGCGCACCGCGTGCACCCCTTCGGAGAGGCTGACGTTGGCCTGCAGCCGCCAGTCGCCGTTGGCGGCGGCGGCGGTTTGCCCCAGCTCGGCGTTGTCGAGATAGACCACGATCATCGCGCCGGGGTCCGCACCGCCGGAAACGCCGATGCTGCCCTTGCGGTCGTAATCCACCGCGGCGATGGAAAGCCCGGCCGCGGCATCGCCCGGGCGCTGCAAGACGCGCGAAACCCCGCCCTTGCCCGGCAGTTGCACCGCCACCACCGCACCGGTTCCCGGCGGCGGCACCACCAGCACCACGTCGGATTCCGAGCGCAACGCATGCGCCGGATCGGCATCGGGGAAGACCGCAAGGTTGAGACGGCGGGTGCCGGGGGGCAGCGGCTTCTCGGGCAGGAACACCCACTCGCCGCGCTCGTCGGCCTTGGCGCGGCCGAGTTCCGTATCGCCGTCGTAGATCACCACAGTCGCGCCCGGCGCGGCGCGCCCGGCGATCACGGTATCGCCCTCGGGGCTGATCCGCACGATGTCGAACGACGGCAGCACCGCGCTCGGCACCGCGCTTTCCACCTTCGCCGGCGGGGCGGCAGGGGCGGCGGGCTTGTTTCCTTCGTCGGAGGAGCCGCGCAACATCCACAGGGCGGCGCCGACCAGCACCAGCCCGAGAACCAGAACGCCATAAGTTCCAACGCGTTTCACGTTCGACCCCAACACCGTCGTGAGAAAGCGGCGCGAAAAAGCCCGCCCCTCGCGGCTTGCTCGCGCCCCCGCCACCCTACGACCGAACCGCGCGCCGCGCAACGCCGCTGACGCAAACGAAAATCCTTGCGCGCCGGATGTTCAAATCGCCGCAGGGATGACCTATGTTTCCCCCAAAGACATTGCGTCTACTATGAACCCGGGGCGCTCCCCGGCAGGGTCCCCTCCCTGAACGAACATACACACCTCATCGGGAGCCTTCGTCATGAAGAAAATCAAGGTCGCCAACCCCATCGTCGAGCTGGACGGCGACGAAATGACGCGCATCCTCTGGTCGTTCATCAAGGACAAGCTGATCCTGCCCTATCTCGACGTCGACCTGCTCTACTTCGACCTCGGCGTGGAATACCGCGACGCCACCGGCGACCAGGTAACCATCGACGCCGCCAACGCGATCAAAGAGCACCACGTCGGCGTCAAGTGCGCCACCATCACCCCGGACGAGGACCGGGTGAAAGAGTTCAACCTCAAGAAGATGTGGAAGTCGCCCAACGGTACCATCCGCAACATCCTCGACGGCACGGTCTTCCGCGAGCCGATCATCTGCAAGAACGTGCCGCGCACCGTGCCCAGCTGGACCCAGCCGGTGGTGATCGGCCGCCACGCCTTCGGCGACCAGTACAAGGCCACCGACTTCACCGTGCCCGGCCCCGGTAAGCTCACCATCACCTTTTCCCCGGCGGACGGCGGCGCGCCGGTGACGCGCGAGATCTACGATTTCCCCGGCTCCGGCGTCGCCATGGGCATGTACAACGTCGACGAGTCGATCAAAGGCTTCGCCCGCGCCTGCATGAACTATGCGCTGGGGCGCGGCTGGCCGCTCTACCTCTCCACCAAGAACACCATCCTCAAGGCCTACGACGGGCGCTTCAAGGACCTCTTCGCCGAAGTCTACGAGGCCGAGTTCAAGGACGCCTTCGCCAAGGCGGGCATCACCTACGAACACCGCCTGATCGACGACATGGTCGCCTGCTGCATGAAGTGGTCCGGCGGCTTCATCTGGGCCTGCAAGAATTACGACGGCGACGTGCAGTCGGACTCCGTGGCCCAGGGCTTCGGCTCGCTCGGCCTGATGACCTCGGTGCTGATGACCCCGGACGGCAAGACCGTGGAGGCCGAGGCGGCGCACGGCACCGTCACCCGCCACTACCGCCTGCACCAGCAGGGCAAGGAAACCTCCACCAACCCCATCGCCTCGATCTTCGCCTGGACCCGCGGCCTCAAATACCGCGGCCAGTTCGACGGCACGCCGGAGGTCACCCGCTTCGCCGAAACCCTGGAAAAGGTCTGCGTCGAAACCGTCGAGGCGGGCTTCATGACCAAGGACCTCGCCATCCTCATCGGCCCGAAACAGCCCTGGCTCACCACCACCCAGTTCCTCGAAAAACTCGACGCCGAGCTGAAGAAGGCGATGGGCTGAGCAACCAGGCCGGGCTCCGCCCGGACCCGCGAGGGGGACTCGGTCCCCTCGACCCCATAACTTGGTTTTTGCGCGTAGCGCCATAAACCAGAGCGGCGGCAACGAACGCGTTGTCTGCCGCTATGCGGCGAAAAACCAAAAAGGCCGGGAGCCTCCCGGCCTTTTCTCATGCGGTCGAGGGACCTCCCGGCCCGGCTGTTCACCTCTCCGGAATCGGAATGCGATACACCGCGCCGTCGCCCCAGGTGGCGGTGAGGAGCGACCTGCCGTCGGGGGAAAGGGCGAGGCCGACGGGACTCTTCAGGCCGTCGGCGACGGCGCGGGAGGTTCCCTCGGGCAGGATTTCCCGCACCGTGGTGCCGCCGTAATCGACGGCGAAGACGCGGTCCTCCGGCGTGCGCACCAGGCCGACGCCGGGTGCGGAGAAGCCCTGCCGCACCTCGATGCGGCGGCCGTCCGGGCGGAGGATGGTGATGCCGCCCGCGATATTGGCGACGACGTAGCCGCCGTCCCCGGTCTGCACCGCGCCCACCGGTGTGGCGAGGCCGCCGATCACCGGCTGCGTGCTCCCGTCCGCCCCCGCAGCGAGGATCTGGTTGCTGCGGCGGTTGGCGATGAGCAGCCGCCCGCCGCGGTCGAAGCCGAGCCCGGCGGGCGTGGCGAGGCCGCGCACGAAGACGCTGCGCGCCCCGCCGGGGGCGAAGCGGGTGACCGTATCGCCGCTGTAGGAGGCGACATAGACCGTGCCGTCGACGGCGATGGCCAGCCCCGAGGGGCTCGCCACCTCGGCGAAGACCGTACGCCCGCCGTCCGGCGCGATGCGGGAGACCCGCCCCGCGCCCCATTCGGCGATGTAAAGGTTGCCGCCCGCGTCGAAGGCCATGCCGACCGGGGAGGAAAACCCCTCCCACAGCTTTTCCGGCGCGGCGGCGGCGGGAGCCGCCATGGCGAGGCCGAGGGCGGCGGCAAGAATGGCGAGACTGCGCTTCATGACCCGCCCTCCCCTTCCGCGAACGCCTCCTTGGCGGCGAACAGGCCGTTGAGCGCGGCGGGGAAGCCCGCGTACACCGCCATCTGGATGATCGTCTCGACGATCTCCTGCCGCGACAGGCCGACGTTGAGGCCCGCCGCGATATGGACCTTGAGTTGCGGCTGCGCGTTGCCCAACGCGGCAAGCGCCGCGATGGTGGCGATTTCCCGCTCGCGCAGGCCGAGGCCGGGGCGGGCGTAGATGTCTCCGAAGGGGAACTCCACCAGATAGCGCGCGAAATCCGGGGCGATCTCGGCAAGGCTTTCCACCACCTTCTCCCCGGCCGTTCCGTCAACCTCCGAGAGGACGCGCAAACCTCTCTCGAAGCGATTTTCCTGAAGCGTCATCATCCGTCTCCACCTTGGCGTCGCCGGCGTATCCGGCGATCTTGGTGTCGAGGACGGAAAGGCAGTCCTGAAGCTCGGCGACATGGGCGCGCACCAGGGCGCGGTGTTCCTCCAGAAGGATGCGCCGTTCCCCCACCGTCGCCGCGCCGCCCTCCCGCAGGCGGGCATAGCGCAGCATCCCGGAAATCGGCATGCCGGTGGTCTTGAGACGCCCGAGAAAGTCGATCCACACCAAAATCGACTCGTCATACTCCCGATGCCCGGAAAGCCCACGCGCCGCGCGCGGCAAAAGACCGATCCGCTCGTAATAGCGGAGGGTGTGGGCCGAAACCCCGGTGCGCGCGGCAAGCTCTCCAATCTTCACGATCCACCTCGTTCCGTCACGACGCTCTCTTTGCTACAGGTTAGAGCGCACTCTAAGTCAAGGGAAAAAAATCAAGTCCAGGGTTCCACCCTGGACCCGCTGGGGCCTTGGGCCCCAGACCCCATGACTTGTTTTGCCGCACAGCGGCCATCAACCGTCACGCCGCGTGACGGCTCTATGGCGCTATGCGCAAAAACTGAAAGTTATGGGAGGTGCGGAGGGTCCGCGACCCTCCGCGAAGTTTTGGTTTCAGTGCGCCTTGGCGACCATGGCCGCCTCGATCGCGGCGATGGCGGCGTCGGCCTTGCTGCCGTCCGGGCCGCCCGCCTGCGCCATGTCGGGGCGGCCGCCGCCGCCCTTGCCGCCGAGCGCGACGGAGCCTGCGCGCACCAGGTCCACGGCGTTGAAGCGTTCCACCGCATCGGCGGTGACGCCGACGACGAGGGAGGCCTTGCCCTCGACGACGCTGATCAGGGCGACCACGCCGCTGCCGATCTGCGCCTTGATCTCGTCGGCCATGCCCTTGAGATCCTTGGCGGGCACGTCTTCCAGCACCTTGCCGGCGAAGGCGACGCCGGCCACCTGCTTCGGCCCGGCGGCGGCGCCCGCGCCGCCCATGGCGAGCTTCTTGCGGGTATCGGAGAGCTCGCGCTCCAGGCGCTTGCGGTCTTCGAGCAGCTGGTTGAGGCGGTCCGGCAGTTCGGTCACCGGGGCCTTCAGGGTTTCCGCCGCCTGGGCGAGGATGGCGTCGTGTTCCGCCACGTAGTGCTCGGCGGCCGCGCCGACCACCGCCTCGATGCGGCGCACGCCCGCGGCGACCGCGCTCTCCGCGACGATCTTGAACAGGCCGATGTCGCCGGTGCGCGAAACGTGGGTGCCGCCGCACAGTTCGACGGAATAGGTGCTGTCGCCCTCGCCCATGGAGACGACGCGCACCTCCTCGCCGTACT
>JBFWJB010000030.1:0-14763 GCA_050253435.1 Rhodospirillaceae bacterium | reverse complement strand
CCCCCCATAAGTTTTCGCCGCGCAGCGGCCATCAACCGTCACACCGCGTGACGGCTTTATGGCGCTACGCGCAAAAACCTAAAGTTATGGGAGGGGTGGAGGGTCCGCGACCCTCCACGAAGTTTTGGTTTTACTGCCCCGGCGACACCACGCCGCCGAAGGCGTAGAGGATGAGCGGCAGGGTGACGGCGGAGGTGAGCGTGGTGACGAACACCGTCACCGCGGCGCGGCGCACGTAGACGCCATAGCGCTGCGCCAGGATGAAAGCGTTCTTCGGCGAGGGCAGCGCGGCGACGAACACCAGCGCGGCGAGCGGCTCCCCGGAGAGCCCGAAGGCGAACCGCCCGATGACGAAGGCGAGGAGCGGGATGAGCGCGAGCTTGATGACGCTCGCCACCGCGATTTCGCGCACGTCCACGCCGCCCGCGTCCACGTCCTTTTCCGCCAGCGTCAGGCCGAGGGCGAACACCGCCACCGGAATCGCGCCGCGGCCGAGGAGGTTGCAGGTGCGCTCCACCCAGCCGGGCAGCACCAGGCCTGCGGCCACCGCCGCGACGCCGAGGAAGGTGGCCATCATCAGCGGGTTCTTCGCCACCACCAGGAAAACCTGGCCTATCTTCGCGGCGCGCGAGGCCGCGGGCGCACCCGCAGCGCGGGCAAGGTCGAGTTCGGTCCAGGTGAGCAGCACCGGGTAGGCGAAGATCATGTGGATCACCGTGGCGAGGATCGCGGGCAACGGCGAGCCGAAGGCGTAGAGGCAGATCGGAATGCCGAGGTAGCCGGCGTTGCCGTTGACCACGGTGAAGATGCCGAGCGCGAGCTTCGCGCCGGTTTCGCGGAAGAGGACGCGCGCCACCGCAAAGAACACCAGACCGCCGATGACGACGGCGGCGAAATAGGAGGCAAGGTAGTCCCAGTGCGCCACCTCGGCGGGCTGGCGCTTCGCCAGGGTGATGAAGATCAGGGGCGGCATGGCGACGAAAAAGACGAACCGCGACAGCACGGTGGGACCGGCGGGGCCGAGCAGGCGCAGCCGCCCGCACGCATAGCCCAGAAGCGCAATGACGAAGATCGGCGCGAAAACGCCAATGACCTGACCCATGACCCGGTCCCTTTGTGTTGCGGAGCGGATGGTATAAGGCAGATCGCGGAACGAGGGAACCCTGCTTGCGGCGGATTGCGTACAATCGTGCGCGCCTCGCGGCGCGGCGAGTCCGTCCCCATATGGAACCGATCGAGATTTGCGGTTGTGACCCGCGGCCCCCGCCGCTATGATCCCGCCGCCCCGGACGGGGATGAAACCGGGTTTCAGGAACGAGGACAAGATGACGGAATTCACCGATTACAAGGTCGCCGATATCGGGTTGGCCGACTGGGGACGCAGGGAAATCGTCCTCGCCGAGGCGGAGATGCCCGGTCTCATGGCGATCCGCGCCGAATACGGTCCGAAGCAGCCCTTGAAGGGCGCGCGCGTCGCCGGTTGCCTGCACATGACCATCCAGACCGCCGTCCTCATCGAGACCCTGGTGGCGCTGGGCGCGACGGTGCGCTGGAGCTCGTGCAACATCTTCTCCACCCAGGACCACGCGGCCGCGGCGATCGCCAAGGCGGGCATCCCGGTGTTCGCCTGGAAAGGCGAAACCGAGGAGGAGGCCTGGTGGTGCATCGAGCAGACCATCTTCGGCCCCGACGGCTGGCGCCCCAACATGATTCTCGACGACGGCGGCGACCTCACCCTGGTGATGCACGAAAAGCATCCGGAGCTGATGGCCGCGGTGAAGGGCATCTCGGAAGAGACCACCACCGGCGTGCACCGCCTCTATGAAATGGCGAAGAAGGGCACCCTTCTCGCGCCCGCGATCAACGTCAACGACAGCGTCACCAAGTCGAAGTTCGACAACAAGTACGGCTGCCGCGAATCCCTGGTCGACGGCATCCGCCGCGGCACCGACGTGATGATGGCGGGCAAGGTCGGCGTGGTCGCGGGTTACGGCGACGTCGGCAAGGGCTCGGCGGATTCCCTGCGCCGCGCCGGTTGCCGCGTGCTGGTCACCGAAGTGGACCCGATCTGCGCCTTGCAGGCGGCGATGGAGGGGTTCGAGGTCACCACCATGGAGGATGCGGCCACCCGCGGCGACATCTTCGTCACCGCCACCGGCAACATCGACGTCATCACCATCGACCACATGCGCAAGATGAAGGCCGGCGCCATCGTCTGCAACATCGGCCACTTCGACAGCGAGATTCAGATCTCCGCGCTGCGCAATCTCAAGTGGCACCCGGTGAAGCCGCAGGTGGACGAGGTGGAGTTCCCCGGCGGCAAGCGCATCATCGTTCTGGCGGAGGGCCGCCTGGTCAACCTCGGCTGCGCCACCGGCCATCCGAGCTTCGTGATGAGCGCCTCGTTCTCCAACCAGGTGCTGGCGCAGATCGAGCTGTGGAACAACTCTGCCGCCTACGAGAAGAAGGTCTACGTGCTGCCGAAGACCCTGGACGAGAAGGTCGCGGCGCTGCACCTCGCCAAGCTCGGCGTGAAGCTGGACCAGATGAGCCCGGAGCAGGCCGCCTATATCGGCGTGTCGGTTGACGGCCCCTTCAAGCCGGAGGAATATCGTTACTGATCAACCGGGCGGTTAGCCGCCCGGCAAAAAGACACCATGGGGGGAGGCGAAGGATGACGTTTCCGGCGTTGACCGAACGCCTTCCCGAACTCAGCGCGGCGGCGGCCGGTTTTCTGGCTGCCGCCGTTCTGTTTACCGCGGCGGGGATGCGCCGCGCCGCCGCCCTCCGCCGCCGCGCCAAGGCCCGCGCCGTGGAAACCGCACGTCTTTCCGGCATTCTGGCGCAGGCCAAGGACGGCGCGCTGGTTCTGGTGCATGAGGCGGAGGTCGCCGACCCGGCGGAATGCACCGTGGCGTGCAGCCGCCGCCTCGCCGTGCTCCTGGACCTGCCGCAGGGAGAGCGCGCCGCCTTCTTCGACGTGATGGCCGCCCTCGCCCCGCCGGACGCCGAGGCGCTCGCCGCGCCGATCGCCGCCCTGCTGCAGACCGGCGACACCTTCGACCGCACCGTCGCCGCCCCCGGCTGCGGACGCACGCTGCGCCTCACCGGCGTGCGCGCCGACGAGACCCCGGGCACGCGCATCACCTCGGTGATCTGGTTCTCCGACGTCACCCGCGAAACCGCGGCGCAGGAAGAGGCGCAACGCGACATCCACACCCTGCGCCGCGACCGCAGCCGCTACCGCGCCGCGCTGGACGCCCTGCCTCTGCCGATCTGGCTGCGCAACGACGACCTCGACATCACCTTCTGCAACACCGCGTTCGCCCGCGCCGTCGGTGCGCCGGACCCGATCTCCGCCCGCCGCGAGGGCGCGGAACTGCTGCGCGGTGCGGCGGGGCGCGAGGGCCGGGACCTCGCCGCCCGCGCCCAGGCCGCGGGCGACAGCCGCCAGGAGCGCGAAGTGCTGGCCCTGGGCGGCACGCTGCGCCACCTCGACGTGCGCGAAACCCCGCTGATGCCGCACGGCGCCAGCGCCGTCACCCCGGCGGAGGCCAAGGTGCTGGGCGGCACCGTCGGCATCGCGCTCGACACCACCGAGCAGCAGGACAGCCGCGCCGAGTTGGCCCGCCACGACGAAGCCCACGCCCTGGTGCTGGAGCGCCTGGGCACCGCGATCGCGGTGTTCGACGGCGGCCAGCGGCTGCGCTTCTACAACACCGCCTTCGTCCGCCTGTGGCAGCTCGACGACGCCTGGCTCGACAGCGAGCCGGACTACGGCACCGTGCTCGAAGTGCTGCGCGACCGCCGCCAACTGCCCGAGGTCGCCGACTTCCCCGCCTACAAGGCCGCGGAAATCGCCGCCTTCACCGACCTCTTGGAGCCGGTGGAGGCGCTGATGCACCTGCCCGGCGGCACCACCCTGCGCCGCGTCGTCGCGCCGCACCCTTTGGGCGGTCTTCTGCTCACCTACGAGGACGTCACCGATACGCTGGCGCTGGAACGCTCCTACAACACCCTCATCGACGTGCAGGCGGAAACCCTGAACCACCTGCGCGAGGCGGTGGCGGTGTTCGATGCGGGCGGCACCCTGAGGCTTTCCAACGCCGCCTTCGCCGCGCTGTGGGAATTGCCGGAAATCCGCCCGCTCCCCGGCGGGGCGGAGGCCTCCGACGCCGCGCTGCGCTTCACCGAGGTGGTGGACCTGCAGGCCCGCCTGATCGCCGAGGCGGCGGAACGCCGCGACTTCACCGCCCGCATGGCGCGCCTCTTCCACGACCGCGATGCCGCCGAGGGCGTGCTCGCCCACGCCAGCCGCGGCACCGTGCGCTGGCGCTCCGCCCCGCTCGCCGACGGCGGCGCGGTGCTCAGCTACGACGCCGCCGCCGACATCCCCACCGACGGCTGCGGCAGCCTCGCCCCGGTGCTCGCGGGCGGCGTACGCTCCATCGCCGGGTGGAGCGAGGTGCTCGCCTATGCCCATTACGGCGCGCTCAACCCGCGCCAGCAGGCCTACATCGATTCCATCCGCGACGCCGCAGCAGCGATGGAGCGCCTCCTCGTCGCCACCGACGAGCTCCAGGGCGGCGGCGACCCCGAACCGCCGGAAACCCTCGACGTCCACGCCGCGCTTTCGGATGCGCTCGCCGCCGCGCGCGAACGCGCAAACCGCCGCGAGGTGGACCTCCACTTCGACTGCCAGCCCGCCATCGGCGCGGAACGCCTGTCTCTGGACGCCTTCGAACGTCTGCTCGGCATGGCGTTGGACATGGCGCTCGCCGGATGCTCGCCGGGCGACGCCATCTCGCTCGCCGCGCAGCGCGAACCCGGCGGCGGCCTCACCCTCACCATTGCCGATACCGGTACCGGATGGGACGTCTCCCCCGGCGGCGACCGCGCCGCCGAGGCCCGCTTCGCCGCCATCCGCAGCTATGCCGCGCTGCAGGGCTGGCGCTTCTCGCTGGTCACCGTGCCGAACGAAGGCACCGCCGTGACCCTGCGCCGGGAGCGGACGTAAAAACCAAAATTATGGGGGGGGCCGGAGGGTCCGCGGCCCTCCGGAAAGTATTTTCCCGGAGAGGCCGCCAACACCGGAAAAGACGCCCGGCGGGCGTCTTTTCGCCGCGCGGCTCAGTTCACGCGGAAGATGTCGTAGATGATCGCCTTATCGTCGCCGAAGTCCGGATGGTCCGGAATATAGGGCTGCGGCTCGGAATGGAGGACGGCGGTCCACAGGCCGTCGGCAGCGATCGCCTTCAAGGCGTTTTCGAAAGCGTCGTCGTAGAGGTCGAGGCGGTGGGTGAACGAGACCACCCCGCCGGGGCGCACCACGCGCTGGAATTCGCGCATCAGGCCCGGAACGTTCTTGATGTAGGTCAGCGTGCCGATGCACTGCGCCGCGGCGAAGTGATCGTCGGGAAAGTCCAGCGGCTCGTTCAGGTTCAGGCGTTTCAGGTCGCTGTAGCAGCCTTTCGCCCGCGCCTTCTCCAGCGAAACCGTCGAATAGTCCGCACCGGTCACCGCGGTGAAGCCACGCTCCTTGAGGTGCAGACCGGTCAACCCGGTGCCGCAGCCCGCGTCGAGCACCGGCTGCGTGCTGTCGATTCCCAGCTTGTGCAGGACCTCGGCCGCCAGTTGCGGCGCATCGTAGCCCATGCCCAGAAGCTCTTCTTCATAGGTTGCGGACCAACGGTCGTAATACGCCTCCAATTGATCCAGACTCGCGTGCGTCATATCGCTAAGATCGGACGAGCCAGCCGGAGGGGACATACCTGTATTTCTGGCAGATTGAACGTCTGTCATGGTTGCCTCTCTAGGGTTGTCATCGAATTGCGCGCATCTCACGCGAAGCGATTATTAACACGTATTGACGATATATTCAAATTCACCCTCGGATTTTCCCGAAAATGTCACGATTGTATTTATGAAAACTAAACGAAAACAGTCGCCTCTGCGGCAATCGTATGACCTCCCCGGCGCGGCGCGCGGATGGCCCGGAAAAATAAAACGTTGCGCGGGGTTTTGGCCCCCCCGCGCACCCCATAACGTCTTGTTTTTGCGCGCAGCGCCATAAGCCCGCGGTGGGAGCCGCAGGGAGTGATGGCCGCTTCGCGGCAAAAAGGTTATGGGGGGCGCGGAGGGACCGAGTCCCCCCGCAAGGTTTTTGCCCTTTCGCCTCAGGCGATCGGCACGCCCTGGGTGGTGGAGTAGGCGAAGTGGACCACCTCGTCGGGACGGATGACGGCGCGGGCGGAGTTGGCGGCGGCGGCGGCCTCGGCGAAGCCGATGAGGATGAGCTTGAGCTTGCCGGGATAGGCGGCGATATCGCCCGCGGCGAAGATGCCGGGCACCGAGGTAGCGGCGGTGGCAGGGTCGATGGCGATGGCCGCGCCGTCCATGTCGAGCCCCCATGCGGCGATCGGGCCGAGGTTGGCGGCCAGGCCGAAGAACGGCAGCAGCACGTCGGCGGCGATGTCGCGGGTGTTCCCCTCTAGGTCGGCGACGGTGACGGTTTCGAGTTGACCGTTCGCACCGCTGATGGATTTCAGCTGGTAGGGCACCACCATGTCGATTACGCCGTCCTCGGCGAGGCGGGCGAGTTTCGCCTCGCTGTCTGGCGCGGCGCGGAACTTCGGGCGGCGATGGATGACCGAAACCTTGGCCGCGATATCGGCCAGCGACAGCGCCCAGTCCACCGCCGAATCGCCGCCGCCCGCGATCACCACGCGCTTGCCGCGCAGGTCCTCGCGGCGGCGCACCATGTAGAACACGCTCACTCCCTCGAACTCGGCGAGCCCCTTGAGCGGCGGGCGGTTGGGACCGAACGCCCCGGCCCCGGCGGCGATGATCACCGCGCCCGCGTCGATCTCCACCCCGGCGGAGGTGGTGACGCGCCAGCGCCCGGTGGATTCGTCGCGGGCGAGACCCTCGACCTTCTGGTTGAGGTGATAGGTCGGCTTGAACGGCGCGGCCTGCTGGGTCAGGCGGTCCACCAGCTCCTGCCCGCTGATCGCCGGGTGGGCCGGGATGTCGTAGATCGGCTTTTCCGGATAGAGCGCGGCGCATTGGCCGCCGACCGCCTCCAGCGCATCGACGACGTGGCAGGCGAGTTTCGCCATGCCGCACTCGAACACGGCGAACAGGCCGACCGGCCCGGCGCCGATCACCACCACATCGGTGACATGCTGAGACATCCGCTTTCTCCCAGATAGGTTCCGGCGCGCACTGTGCGACGAATGCGGCGCGTTGGCAACCCGTTGCGCCGAGCCGCGATTGCTCTCCTCTCCGCGGACGGGTAAAAAGGAGGGCATGACCACGGAACACGCCGCAACCCCGCCCTGCCCGCACGCCCCCGGACCCGACGACCGGGCGTGGAGCCTTGCCGTCTCCGCACCGGAGGAGACGGCGGCCTTGGCCGCGCGCGTCGGCGCGGTTGCCGATGCGGGGGACGTGATCGCCCTGTGGGGCGACCTCGGCGCGGGCAAGACCACCTTCTGCCGCGCCCTGGTGCACGACCGGGCGGGAAGCGGCGAGGAAGTGCCCAGCCCCACCTTCACCCTGGTGCAGATCTACGAACCGCCGGAGAGCGCGCCGGTGTGGCACTTCGACCTCTACCGCCTGAACGGGCCGGAGGACATCTGGGAGCTGGGCTTCGACGACGCGCTGGAGGATGCGGTGTCGCTGATCGAGTGGCCGGAGCGCCTGGGGCGCCAGTTGCCGCTCCGGCGTCTCGACGTGGAACTCTCGTTCGCGCCCGACCTCGGGCCGACGGCGCGGCGGCTGCGCCTGATCGGCCGCGGGCCGGACTGGGCGCGCCGCGTCGAGCGCCTGGAAACCGAACACGGAGCCGCCGACGGTGACTGACGCGCGCACCGCAGCACGGGCGGATTTTCTCGCACGCTGCGGCTGGGGCGGCGCGGCGGTTGCGCCGCTCGCCGCCGACGCTTCGTTCCGCAGCTATCACCGGGTGCGCCGCGGCCCCGACGGCGCGGTGCTGATGGATGCGCCGCCGCCGCGGGAGGACGTGCGCCCCTTCCGCGCCATCGACCGTCGGCTGATCGCGTTCGGCCTTTCCGCGCCCGCCATCCTGGCGGAAGACGTGGACTCGGGCTTCCTGCTGCTGGAGGACTTCGGCGACGGCACCTTCACCCGCCTGCTGCGCGAAGGCGCGGACGAAACCGCGCTCTACGACCTTGCGGTGGACACGCTGATCGCGCTGCACCGCGCGCCGGGGGCGGCGGACGACCCGCCGGAGATGCCGCTGCCGGTCTACGACGCGGCACGCTATCTGGCGGAGGCGGCGTTGCTGCCCGACTGGTTCCTCCCCGCTGCGGGGACAGCGCTGCCCGCGGGCGCGCGCGAAAGCTGGGACGCGGCGTGGCGGGAGGCTTTGGCGGCATTGGACGGCCAGCCGCAGACCCTGGTGCTGCGCGACTTCCACGTCGACAACCTGATGCGCCTCCCCGGGCGGCAGGGCGTCGCCGCGTGCGGCCTTTTGGACTTCCAGGATGCGGTGCGCGGCCCCGCGCTCTACGACCTGATGTCGCTTCTGGAGGATGCGCGGCGCGACATCGCGCCCGCCCTGGCGGCGCGCGGCAAAGCGCGCTACCGCGCCGCCTTTCCGCAGCTTGCGGGGTTCGACGCCGCCTGGGCGGTGCTCGCGGCGCAGCGCCACGCCAAGGTGATCGGCATCTTCGCGCGGCTTGCCGTGCGCGACGGCAAGCCGGGCTATCTGCCGCACATTCCGCGCGTCTGGCGCCTGTTCGAGGCGGCGCTGGCGCACCCCGCCCTCGCCGCGGTGGCGGCCTGGACCGCCGCATTCGTCCCCGAGGCTCCCCGCAGGAGGCCGCCGTGCCCACCCCAAACCCGAACTTGCGCCTGACCGACCCGCCGGAGACCGCCTGCCCGCGCCCGCGCTACGCCATGGTGCTGACCGCGGGGCTCGGCACCCGCATGCGGCCGCTCACCCGCCACACCCCCAAGCCCCTGATCCCGGTGCTCGGCCTGCCGCTGCTCGACCGCCTGCTCGACCGCCTGGAGGAATGGGGCATCGCCGAGGCGGTGCTCAACCTCCACCACCTCGGGCCGGTGCTGCGCGACCACGTGCACGGCCGCCGCCGCCCGCACATCGTGCTTTCCGACGAGAGCGACACCCTCCTGGAGACCGGCGGCGGAGTGCGCCGGGCGCTGCCCTTCCTCGGCGGAGACCCGTTCTTCGTGCTCAACGGCGACGTGCTGTGGGGCGACGGGCCGCAGTCCGCGCTCACCCGCCTGTGGGCGGCGTTCGACCCGGCGAAGTTCGACTTCGTGCTGTTGCTGCAACCCGCGGCCAAGGCCACCGGCTACGAGGGGCGGGGCGATTTCTCGATCAATGCCGCCGGGCTGCCGGTGCGCCGCGGCGAGGCGCATGTTGCGCCCTATGTCTACGCCGGGGTGCTGATCACCCATCCCGCCGCCTTCGCCGGCTCGCCCACGGGCCGCTTCTCCCTCAACCTGCTGTTCGACCGCGCCCTCGAACGCGGCCGCCTCGGCGCGGTGGTGCACGACGGTTCGTGGTATCATCTCGGCACGCCGCAGGCGGTGCTCGCCACCGAGCGCCTGCTGACGCGGGGCAACGGCTACATCTGAGGCTTCCCGCCATGCCCGGGGTCTACACCATCCCGCCGGAACAGCCCTTCGCCGAGGTTCTGGCGGGGGGCATTCTGGCGCGCTTCGGCTCCGAGCCCCTCGGCCTTTCCCGCGTCACCGTGCTGCTGCCGACGCGGCGCGCCTGCCGCGCGTTGCGCGAGGCGTTCCTCCGCATCGGCGGCGGACGGCCGATGCTGCTGCCCTCGATGCGGCCGCTCGGCGAGGTGGAGGAGGACGCCCTCGCCTTCGTCGAGGAGAATGCGGCGGCGCTCGACCTGCCGCCTGCGATTTCGCCGCTCGCGCGCCGCTGCATGCTGGCGCGCATTCTCTCTGCCGCGGCGGACCCGGCCACCGGCGAGCCGCCTGCCGCCGAGCAGGCGCTCGACCTCGCCGAGGCGCTGGCGGCGCTGCTCGACCAGGTGCAGGCGGAGGAGCTTTCCTTCGACCGGCTGGAGCAGCTGGGCCTCGACCTGCCCGCCCACTGGCGGCACGTCGCCGCGGTGCTGCGCGCCGTCACCCACCTGTGGCCGCCGGTGCTGGCGGAGGAGGGGCGGCTGGACCCGATGGCGCGGCGCGTCGCCCTGATGCACCGCCAGGCCGAGGCGTGGGCGGCGCGCCCGCCCGCCGACCCGGTGATCGCCGCGGGCTCCACCGGCAGCTTCCCCGCCACCGCGCGGCTGATGCGGGTGGTCGCCGGACTGCCGCAGGGCGCGGTGGTGCTGCCCGGCCTCGACCGCGAAATGGATGCGGCCTCGTGGGAGGCGATGGAGGAGTCCCACCCGCAGGCGGGGCTGCGCCACCTGCTGGCGGTGCTGGAAACGCCGCGCACTGCGGTCTCCGACTGGCAGCCCGCGCCGCCGCCCGCGCCGCGCGCCGCCTTGATCCGCGAGATGTTCCGCCCCGCCGCCACCGCCGAAGCGTGGACGCGCCTCGCCCTGCCGCCGGAAGCCACCGAAGGGGTCTTCCGCATCGACGCGGCGGGCCCGCGCGAGGAGGCCGCGGCGATCGCCCTGGTCCTGCGCGAGGCGCTGGAAACCCCGGCCCGCACCGCCGCCCTGGTGACGCCGGACCGCAACCTCGCACAACGCGTCGCCGCGCAAATGCGGCGCTGGGGGGTGGAAATCGACGATTCCGCGGGCGTGCCGCTGGGGCAGAGCCGCGCCGGGCGCTTCCTCCGCCTGCTCGCGCGGGCGGCGCGGGAGGGCTTTTCTCCGATCGCGTTGCTGGCGCTGCTGCGCCACCCGCTGTGCGCGCTTGCCCGCGGCGTCAACGCGGGCGCGGTGGCGGATTTCGACCGCTTCCTCGCGCGCGGGGCGCGGCCCGCCCCCGGCTGGGCCGACTACCGCCGCCGCCTCGACGCGCTGGAAACCGATGCGAAGCTCTCCAGCCCCCGCCTCCTCGGCCTCAACTGGCTGGTGGAAACCCTAGTTGCCGCGACGCGGGACTTCTCCGCCGCGCTGGCGGCGGAGAGCGCGGACCTGCCCAGTCTCTTGCGCGCCCATGTCGCCTGCGCCGAGGCGCTGGCCGGAGACGTGGAAACCGAAGGCTGGGAGGCGCTGTGGCGCGGCGACGACGGCGAGGCGGCGCAGGCGGCGCTATCCGAGGCGATCGCCGAGACCGGCAGCCTCGGGCCGGTGGACCCGGCGGACTACGCCGCGCTGTTCGACGCGCTGATCGCGAACATTGCGGTGCGGCCGCGCCACGGCGAGGCGCGTCGGGTTTCCATCCTCGGCCCGATGGAGGCGCGCATGCAGCCCGCCGACGTGATGGTCCTCGGCGGCATGAACGAGGGCGCCTGGCCGCGCGGCCCCGCCCCCGACCCGTGGATGAGCCGGGGGATGCGCGCCGCCTTCGGTCTGCCGCCGCCGGAGCGGCGCATCGGCCTGGCCGCCCACGACGTGCTGATGGCCGCGGGCGCGCCCACCGTGATTTTCACCCGCGCGGAAAAGCAGGACGGCGCGCCGACCGAACCCTCGCGCTGGCTGCGCCGCCTCGATGCGGTGCTTGCCGCCGCAGGGGCGGCGCTGCCGCAGGGGCCGTGGCTCGCCTGGGCGCGCGCGCTGGAGGCCGCGCCCGCGGTGGTGCAGCCGCCCGCGCCGCCCAAGCCGTGCCCGCCGGTGGCGGCGCGTCCGCGCAGGCTTTCCGCCACCCACGTGGAAATGCTGATGCGCGACGCCTACGGCGTCTATGCGAAATACGTGCTCGGCCTGCGCGCCCTGGACGACCGCGAGCAGGAGGTCTCCCCCGCCGACCTCGGCACCTTGATGCACGGCATCCTCGAGGATTTCGCCGCCGCGGGCGGCGACGCTACCCAGCCGGATGCGCGGGCGCAGTTGCAGGCCCTGGCCGACGCCGCGCTCGCCATGCACGACATCCCGGCGGAGCTTGCGCCGTTCTGGCGGGCGCGCATCGGCCGCGCCCTCGACTGGTTCGTTTCCATCGACGCGGCGCGGCGGCCCGGCCTCGACGCCACCTTTGCGGAACGCTGGGGGGAGTGGACCTTCTCCGCCAAGTCCGGCCTGCCGTTCACCCTGTTCGCCAAGGCCGACCGGCTGGACGTGGGGCGCGACGGCGGCGTCACCGTGATCGACTACAAGACCGGCACCCCGCCCACCGCCAAGGCGGTGGCGGCGGGCTATGCGCCGCAATTGCCGTTGGAAGGCGCGATCGTGCGCCACCGGGGCTTCGAAAATCTGGCCGCCGACCGCGTCTCCGGCCTCGAATACTGGCGGGTCAACGGCGCGGGCGCAGGCGGCACGCTGACCGCCCTCAAGGATACGGACGCCCTGATCGACGCGGCGGAGGAAGGTTTGCGCGCTCTGATCGACCGCTACGACCGCGCGGAAACCCCCTACGTGCCGCGCGCGGCGGAGGGCTTCGCGCCGGCCTATTCCGACTATCTGGTGCTGGAGCGCCTGGCCGAATGGGCCGCCTCCGGCGACGACGGGGGGGATGCGCCATGACCGCCTCCGCCCTCGCCCAGGCCGCGGAACGCACCCAGCGCCGCGCCGCCGACCCCGCCGCCTCGGTGTGGGTGGGGGCGAGCGCGGGCACCGGCAAGACCAAGGTGCTCACCGACCGGGTGCTGCGCCTGCTTCTCTCCGGCACGCCGCCGGGGCGCATCCTCTGCCTCACCTTCACCAAGGCGGCGGCGGCGGAAATGGCCGACCGCCTGGCCGCCAACCTCGCCGCCTGGGCGGCGATGCCGGAGACGGAACTGGCGGAAAAGCTTTCCGCCCTGCTCGGACGTGCGCCGCAAGAGGCGGAGCGCACCGCGGCGCGCCGCCTCTTCGCCGCGGTGCTGGACGCGCCGGAGGCGCTGCGCATCGAAACCCTGCACGGTTTCGCCCAGGGGCTGCTGCGGCGCTTCCCGGTGGAGGCTGGGGTCTCCCCCACCTTCGAGGTGATGGACGAGCGCACCTCGCTGGAGATGCTGCGCCGCGCCCGCGAACGGGTGTTCCGCGAGGCCGCGCCGGGCACGCCGTTGGCCGAGGCGATCGCGGCGATCACTTCCACCGTCTCCGATGCCGAGTTCCCCAAGCTGATCGCCGCGGTCACCGGCGCGCGGGTGCGCATCGGCCGCGCGCTCGCCGCCTGGGGCGGCGCGGCGGAAATGGCCGCGGGGCTGGCGCGCCATTACCGCCTCGCCCCCGGCGACACCGCGGAGAACCTGCGCGCCGCCGCCTGCCGCGATGCGGCCTGCGACCTTTCCGGGCTGCGCCGCCTCTGCGCCGCGATGGAGACGCTGGGCGGCAAGAACGACCGGAAATACGCCGCGCCCATGGCCGCCTGGCTCGCCGCAGGAGAGGCGGAGCGCCCGGCGCTGTGGGCGGACTACGTGGAGGCCTTCCTGACCAAGGAGGGCGAGCCGCGCAGCACCGAACGCTACCCCTGCAAGGCCGTGCAAAACTCCGACCCCGGCCTGGTGGAAATCCTTGCGGCGGAGCAGGACCGCCTGCTCGCGGTGATGGATTCCCTGCGCGCCGCGCACGCCGCGGCGATGACCGCGCACCTCGTCGCCCTCGCCGACGCCGCGTTCTCCGCCTATGCGCGGGAAAAGCGCCGCGGCGCGCTGCTCGACTACGACGACCTGATCGAAAAGGCGCTTTCCCTCCTCTCCTCGGCGGAGGCGCGGCCCTGGGTGCTCTACAAGCTCGACGGCGGCCTCGACCACGTGCTGGTGGACGAGGCGCAGGATACCTCCCCCGACCAGTGGGCGGTGGTCGGCGCGCTCACCGGCGAATTCTTCGCCGGAGAAGGCGCGCGCTTTGATACCCGGCGCACCCTCTTCGCCGTCGGCGACATCAAACAGTCGATCTATCGCTTCCAGGGGGCGGAACCGCGGATGTTCGCCGCGGAACGCGCCCGCGTGTCGGATGCGGCGGCGGAGGCGGGCCTGCCCTTCGACGCGGTGCCGCTCGACATCTCCTTCCGCTCCGTGCCCGCGGTGCTGGAGGCGGTGGACGCCGCCTTCGCCACGCCCGAGGCGGCGGAAGGCGTGCTCGACCCCGGCCGCGCCATCGCCGAACAGCGCCACGTGGCGGCGCGCGAGAACGCGCCGGGCCTGGTGGAGCTGTGGCCGCGCCTGCCGGTGCCCGAAACCCCGGAGGAAACGCCGTGGAACCCGCCGGTGGAGCGCCTCTCGGTGCCCTCGGCGGCGGCGCGCTGCGCCCAACTGGTGGCGGAGCGCATCGCCCGCATGGTCGGCGCGGACGGCGCGGAGCCGGAAGTGCTGGCGGCGAAGGGCCGCGCCATCCGCCCCGGCGACATCATGGTGCTGGTGCGCAAGCGCGACGCCTTCCAGACCGACCTCATCCGCGCCCTGAAAAAGCTGGGCGTGGCGGTGGCGGGCGCGGACCGCCTCAACCTTGCCGACCACATGGCGGTGCAGGACTGCCTCGCGCTCGCCGAGGCGGCGCTCTTCCCCGGCGACGACCTGTCGCTCGCCTGCGCGCTCAAGGGGCCGTTCCTCGGCTGGAGCGAAGAGGACCTGTTCGCCGCCGCGCACGGGCGCGGCGACGGCGTCACCCTGTGGGCGGCGCTGCGCGCCCTGCCGCAGGCGCGGCAGGCGGTGGAGACGATCGAGGCGTGGGGCGCGGCGGCGCGGTCGCTGCGCCCATTCGCTTTCTTCGCCCG